>NZ_JBFSTC010000144.1:0-7575 GCF_041466605.1 Vibrio sp. 10N.247.310.17
GATTCAACGGATTCAACGGATTCAACGGTTTCAACGGATTCAACGGATTCAACGGTTTCAACGGATTCAACGGATTCAACGGATTCAACGGATTCAACGGATTCAACGGATTCAAGCGCATCTCTTGATGGCTTGTATCTCGATCCCAAAGACATTATTGACGGTTTCCCAAAAGGCTTGAATACTCAACCAGCGCCAATCCAGTTTGATGGTAAAGCCGCTACCTCTGTGCAAAACGTCTTGAATGGTCAGCGACTAAAGCCCGATACGACAGTAAAAGAAGCGGTAACCTTAAGTAACGCGCAGATTAACACAGAAGCGAAAGCTACGTTGTCCGCATTTGAAGAGAAGCTAAAACCCTTAAAGCGCATTGATTTACATCATTCAACCTCTGAAGTGGGCACCAAACTGCACTCGGCGGCGAATATAAACCAACCGACTACTCAAGGTGATGTGATCCTAAAGAGTATGGAAGCGCAAACACCTCGCAGCTCGGCAAGAAACGTGAACGATCTGATTAGTAAGTTGGTCGAAAAGATCTATGTTTCTCTCCCAACAGCGAACGAGAAGGAGGTCCGACTGTTTCTCAATGAAGGTCAATTGAAAGGTGGTGAGATCTCCATTAAGCACGACAGTTCTGGTTACAGCGTCTTAATTAAACAAGAGCATGCCCTTTCGCTAATCAACCCAAACGCTAAACAAGAATTGGTTGAGCGCTTACAACGCTTGGGGATTGAACAACCGATTCGAATCTCAATCAGCGAGCAAATGAACCAACAACAAGATCAACAACGTTCTCGACAACAACGCAGTATTTATGATGAATGGAAGCCTGAGGACGAATGATGATACTTAATTTCCCTAAAGTCGACGCATCAAGCATCTCGCTAAGCAATCAACTATGTGCGAAACAATGCCACTTTCAAGATAGCCTGAGCAACAGCCTGTCGGTTACGCTAGGGCCAAAACCTCAATTTACTGGCTATCGTTTGGCGTTATTCATTGGAGGGCAAACGATCAAAATAGATTTTTGTGGTGCGCAATTACAGTTGTGGTTACATGACATGCTTGACTCAACGGCTTTTGAATCACTACCAAACTCATTGCAATTGGCGTTACTCAATAGCCAGATTGAACCATACACCGATGTGATTAAACGTCTTTTTGGGCAGCTTCCTGTCTTAAGCAAGTTACAACCTCTTGAACAGCAAACTCAGCAAGAGAATGTATTGATGCTCACCATCAACCGTGATGACGCATCTCTTAGCCTCTGGGTGCATGAAGGTCGAGATGTGCTACTTGGCGCGTTGCCACAAGCACCATCTTACCTAAGTCAAAATATTGCACTACCATTCTGGTTGAGTTTTGGCAAAACACGTTTGGCAGTCAGCCAATTCGAGCAACTGGAATTGGGGGATGTGGTGTTTTTCGATGATTGCCACATCGCACAACATCAAGTGCTCTTTCAGATATCCAATCAAAACCTTTGGCGATGCCAACTCGACGAAACCATACTCCACATCCTAGATAAAGAAACCAATATGAACGATATCAATAGCTCTGAAGTACTTACCGACCACAAGCAACTGCCAATTGAACTCACTTTTGATGTTGGTCAGCAAACCATAACTTTAGAACAACTTAACGCGCTACAACCTGGCTTTACCTTTGAGCTTAACCAGCCAATTTCAAACCCGGTCACTATGCGAGCAAACGGAAGAATTATTGGTGAGTGTGAACTTGTGAGCATCAATGAACGCTTAGGTGTTCGCGTTCTCGAATTGTTTGGCGGTAGTCAGGAGCCAGCATGATCCAGTTACCTGATGAACTGAACCTAATCGTCACGCTCGCCCTACTTGCTTTGGTTCCTTTCATTGCAATGATGGCGACCTCTTTCGTAAAGCTTGCTGTGGTGTTCTCTCTATTGAGAAACGCACTGGGTGTACAACAAATACCACCCAATATGGCGCTGTACGGATTGGCGATAATTTTGTCGATCTTCATTATGGCACCAGTAGGATTTGAAACCTACGACTACGTTACACAACATGAAATATCCCTAGAAGATTCCGACAGTGTTGAAGGGCTGATTGAAAGCGGACTGCAGCCATATCGAGAGTTTTTGAAAAAACACATCCGTGAAACTGAAACGGTGTTTTTTACCGATGCTGCGAGAACCTTGTGGCCACAGAAGTACTTCGACCGCTTAGAGTCAGACAGCTTATTGTTGTTACTCCCCGCCTTCACGGTCAGTGAACTAACTAGGGCATTTGAGATTGGTTTCTTGTTGTATCTGCCCTTCATCGCTGTCGACCTAATCGTGTCCAACATCCTACTGGCAATGGGGATGATGATGGTATCGCCGATGACAATTTCGCTACCATTCAAACTACTGCTTTTTGTGTTACTTGACGGTTGGACCAAGCTAACTCATGGCTTAGTACTCAGCTACGGATAGTGAGGAGAGAAATATGAATCCGGCCGAAATAATCCACTTTGCCACTCAGGCTTTAACGCTTGTTCTATTCTTGTCGCTGCCACCGATTCTGGTTGCGGCGTTTGTTGGCACCTTAGTCTCACTCATCCAAGCACTGACTCAAGTTCAAGAACAAACGTTGGGATTTGTCGTTAAACTGATTGCCGTCATAATTACCTTGTTTGTTACCGCACAGTGGTTGGGCGCCGAGCTGCATTCGTTTGCAACATTGACCTTAGATAAAATCCCGCAAATACGATGAGTTACGATGATTTGCACCACGCACTGTTCCTGTACAGCTTAACGCTTCCTAGGTTAATGGCTTGTTTTATATTCCTGCCGATCTTAAACAAGCAAATGCTGGGTGGCACCATGGTGAGAAATGGAATCTTGTGTTCTCTTGCACTTTTTATATTTCCTATAATTAATCAACAAAATTTACCTGCAGAAACGGATGGAATCTGGTTAATGGTTATCTTGGGGAAAGAGGTGTTATTGGGTCTGCTCATTGGCTTTATTGCGGCGATCCCCTTTTGGGCAATCGAGGCGGCAGGCTTTCTCGTGGATAACCAGCGAGGCGCAGCCATGGCGAGCATGTTTAACCCCACCCTCGGTTCGCAATCGACGCCAACGGCGGTATTGTTGACTCAAACTCTGATCACTTTGTTCTTCTCGGGCGGTGGCTTTGTCACTTTTCTTTATGCGCTATTTTCCAGTTACTCGTCATGGCCTGTGATAGGTTTTTTTCCAACCATAACAGAAGGGTGGGCACGCTTTTTCTACGACCAATTTGAGCAATTAATGTGGCTTGGAGTTTTGATGTCTGCGCCTATAGTACTGGCGATGTTCCTTGCCGAGTTTGGGCTTGCGCTCATCAGCCGATTCGCACCACAACTCAACGTTTTCTTCTTGGCAATGCCGATCAAAAGTGCCATCGCCAGTGTGTTATTGATTGTGTATCTGGCTCTGATGATGAACCACTTTCAAGCACTTTTCTCTGAAATCGCACTGTTCTCAGAGCAGCTAAACACTATTTGGTAATCGCTAGAGTCTGCTTATCTCTCGAACTTATTTTTGCAGCGACTTGTAGATTGTTCTTGCAAAAATAGATGCTTTGAAATGTGGTAACTCTATTCGATAAACCTATAATGCAGTGGAAAGAAACCACAAACGCCGTCCAAAGAGTTCAGCTAAAACGTTTTACTCTTTGTTGAGAGGGATTTACTTAGAACGATTCGGCGAAAAGGAATTAGCCGTCCGCCTCTCACCTGATTAAAACGCTTTATCTCGAACAAAATTCAACCAAAATAAATAAACAGGTCCTAATAATGAGCGGAGAAAAAACTGAACTCCCCACCCCAAAAAAACTCAGGGATGCCCGCCAAAAAGGGCAAGTTGCAAAAAGTCAGGAAATCATTTCATCTTCATTGATTCTGTCTTTGATTGTCGTGTTGTTTGCATTCGCCGATTACTATATGTCGCACATATCTGCCCTAATTTTACTGCCAAGCAAATTGGCATATCAGGGCTTTCAAGATGCACTACTCGACGTAGCTATCGCCATCGCCAAAGAAATGGTTTATCTGCTTGCGCCGATCCTCTTGATTGCAACCTTAGTCGCCATCATGGCTAACATGGGACAGTTCGGCTTTCTATTTAGTGGCGAGTCTGTCAAACCGGACATCAAGAAGATCAATCCAGTCGAAGGGGCAAAGCGAATTTTTTCGTTAAAGAGTATCATTGAGTTTATTAAGTCCATTCTCAAAGTTTCGTTACTTTCATGCATTATTTGGATAACGCTGAAAGGTAACTTAAACACGTTACTGCAGATACCTACCTGTGGGTTAGAGTGTGTACCGATCATCACTGGCGTATTAATCAAACAATTGATGATTATCTCTGCGGTAGGCTTTATTGTGATTGCCGCAGCCGATTTTTCTTACCAAAAGTTCGACCACACTAAACAGTTAAAGATGACCAAAGATGAAGTGAAACGTGAATACAAAGAGATGGAAGGCAGCCCTGAAATAAAAAGTCAACGTCGTCAACTACACCAAGAAATGCAAACTTCTAACCAAAGAGATAACGTTAAACGCTCGAATGTGCTGGTTACAAACCCAACACACATTGCCATCGGTTTGTACTATAAAAAGGGCGAAACACCTCTGCCTGTGATTACCCTAAAAGAGACTGATGCGATGGCAAAGCGTATGATTGCGATTGCCAAAGAAGAAGGGGTTCCGGTGATGCAGAAAGTACCGCTCGCACGTGCGTTATATGCGGATGGGCAGTTAGACCAATACATTCCTGGCGATCTTATTGAAGCCACCGCAGAGATCCTGCGCTGGGTTGCGTCTCTGGAGCAATCTGAAGAGCAATAAGCGAGAAAACTATGTGGTTCAAGGTAAATATCGCTAGTACTCGACTCACTCAACTTGAAGATACAATTTTTAAGACATGAAAATGATCCATTTCTCCGTAAGCTATTGGTTGTGCATTACACCAGGCTCAATCGTAGAGCAAAGAAAGTAGAGGTCTCATTTAAGCCAAAAACGAGAAAAGCAATACAGCACCTAGCCATTGATGCGACTGGCCAATGGTTGATGGCGAAGGTGAATGGAAAGTCAAAAACGCAAGACAGATGGCAAGCGGAGAGTTTGTCGATATCGTATAACTCAAAGCATGAGCCGTCGTGGTAATTGTTGGAACGCCTGTTTTGAAAGCTTTTTCCACTCAATGAAAGTAGAAGCTGTCCAAGACGAGCCGATAATGATGCGAGAAGAGATGCTTCAAGCACTCTTTGAATACATCGAAGTTGTTTATAATCGAACAAGAAGGCACAGGGCTCTTGGGTATCTAAGCCCAATTAACTTTGAAAAACAATATGTCGCTTAATACCTTCTCCAGTCTAACTGGAGCAGATCATTAGGGCGAATGTCAAAGCTATAAACAAAGTCATAGGACTAGGTATGCCTGTTAGAAGCTAACTATTAGTCAAATATGGCGTCGTTGAACCTCAAGCTGATTTGATCAACAACGCCTACAAGAACAGATTCACACGATTGAACATAATGATAGTGGCTATATACCCAATCAACTTGAAGATGCAGGCTTGAGAACTTGAATTTATCATTAATTCGAGATGTCAAAGAGCCTGCGATCTCTGGAAGAGTCACAGTAAAAAATTGACCTATTGCCGCCTTGAAGTCCCGTTTGCTTTTGAAGTAAACATTGTTCCTCGACTTCTCATTCATTACTTTCCATAGCCGCTCTATTGGGTTTAGGTTTGGGCTATAAGGTGGAAGATAATGCAGTTCGATATTTAGGACAAACGCCGCATCTTTGACTAAGTCACTGCGGTGATATCCTGCACCATCTAAGATGATATGAAGCTTATGGGCTAACAGATAGCTCTCTCTTAACTTACAGAAAAAGCGAACAATACTTTCACTGTTAATGCTTTCGTAATCGTGAACAATGGTGGCACCAATATCCGACAGGTTCAGTGCACCAATAATGTTCAATCTGCTGCGATCACCCGTTGTTTCAATCACTTTATCCTGACCAGTACGTATCCAGCCATGAGATATTTTGGTTGATAAGGTTGGGTGAACAGCGTCGATAAAAACTATCGTTTCACCCTTACCACAGCTTGCCTTTAGTGATTTATAACCATCTATGAAGGCTTGTTGTTTTGCTTCATCAAACTTGTGTGGAACGCCTTTCGGCTGCTTGTAGCTAAAGCCATTGTGGTGAAGCCATTTGTTCATACCTGAAACCGTATAATCAAGTCCAAATGTCTCTTTAACATAGGCGACAATTTGATGAGTATGAGAATAGGTTTTCTCAGTCAAATGCTCGATTAGGTGCATGGTTTGAGTAGCAGAAAGTTTACTTTGGCTTCCGCCATTTTCAGGCTTAAGTTTTTCAGAAAGAACGTAGTCACTGAGGTGACGTGCAACGGTCGATTCATTAATACGAAGGGCTTGTGAAATCATAGTCTGACTCCAGTCTTCAGAAGCTAGCAAAACAGCCTTAATACGGTCGCAAACTCGACTGTCACGTTCATTGTCGTGCATTTGTCCGAGTTGTAGTTTCTGTTGAGGAGTCAGTGCAATTTTCATGGCTCGTAGCATGATCCTGATTCTAAAGAAAATCAAGCATCTTCAATGATCACAGGTATAAATACCAATCAAATTTGCTCTAATTATTCATTTTTTGAATTGATATTAAATTTAAATTGATATTAAATCTGAATTGGGTTTCTATATATGCGATTTAACGTAATTATAAATATAATGGAGATATAAATGAAAAAAATCATTGCAGTAATACTTCTAGGAGTAACATGTTCTGTCTTAGCTAAAGAAGTGCCGGTTAATTCACCAGAAGTAGATTTGTTGCTTAGCAATAATACTATTCATGGTGTTCATTACGGGAAAAAAACAGTTCAATATTTTTCCGATTCAGGCACAACGTGGTGGATGAGTAGTGGTGATGTAAAACCCAGCGAAGGCACATGGCGCATTAAAAATAATAAATATTGTTCAAACTTTGGTAGTGGGGAAAGCTGCTACGAGGTTGTCCATGATAACTCACAAGATATCTATTACTTTTTAAAAGGCGATTTCCGAGCTCCGTTTATCCCTCGTGAGGGATACACGTTTAGCTCGGTAGACTAGTTGTTTCATTTATTTAACGTAACGGCACTTAGTGTGGCCCAAATTTAGACACAAGAACAGCTCCCTATTAGGAGCTGTTCTGCGTTACGGAGTCACGCAATTGAACATAGGAATAATGAACACCAATAATTTTTTTTAGTGAGTTTTTTAAAATGTATGTCTTTTTACGGATAACCTTGTTTTTCTTAGATTCATCACCACATCAAATATGAACAATATTGCTGTTAAACTAGTTTAAAGGTTTTGTATGGCTATCTATGTAGCGCCTGGTAATAAAGTCGGGCGAGATGGGGCTCTTTTCAAGAGTGTAAAATTAATACAACAAATCATACGGTTGTAGTAAAATATGGTCGGTATTGTACTATCCGTGATCATGAAATAGCGCCTCCAACAAGTACTGCAGCGCGACATTGGTTG
>NZ_JBFSTC010000145.1:0-7423 GCF_041466605.1 Vibrio sp. 10N.247.310.17
TAGTAAGACTCGCTACACTGTGCGATCTAAACACCTTAAATGATAGGTGTTGACTTAATAAAGTGACGTTCTTAAATTTCGTTCTAGATTCGTTTTAATTGCCTAAAAGCGTACTTCTACGCCAGCAAACCAACCATCAACCATAACAAACGATTTAGGTGGCCCTGGCTTTGGGTCATCCAAAGGATCAGGTTCTTTGTCCGTCTCAAGAGGTTTATTCAACTCTGAAGAGAAAAATTTGTCCGAATCAAGGTCGATCACACGATAGCCACCACGAAGTGCTATTTCAGTATCTGCCACTGGAATACGGTACTGAACACCCGCCATCAAATCGGTACTCTTAATACCGTTGCTATCACCAAATTCCATCGTACCAATGATATCAAGGTGAGTATTAGGGACATTGATTTCTGCGTTACCGTAGAAGCTCCAAGTAAACTCATCAAAACTTGTCGTTTTCGAACTGTACGGATCTTTGTAATGTGAGTTTGCATACTGAGTAAATGTCACACCCGCATCGAAGTTCATCAACTTGTGATCCAACATTGTGTAGTAGAACGTGTAGTCATACTTATCAAACGCTAACAATGTTGTATCAACAGTAGAGTAGCGGAAACTCGCATTTGGCAGCTTAGGGGCATTATGCTCAAATGCGAAATACAACGAAGGTGAGTTTGAGTCACTCGACCTAGCTTCATTCAGCTTTGTACTTCCCCACCACATATCAGCACCGATCTTAGTCGTGTAAGAAAACTCTTCTTCAGCGGACACAGCCGAGCTTAAAGAAAGCATTCCCACTAAAGCAATTAATGGCATTTTATTCATTTGAGATAGCTCCAATTCCATATCGTTGTGCTAATTGTATGCACATTCATAGATTATTGGGGAAAATTCTACCACACATCTTAAATTCTAAAACGATAAACCGCTGACGAGTAAAGATTTGACGACACGATGACCTTAATAACGTCTTTGGTTAGAGCTGTGTACATAGTTTTTGAAAAACCACACACCCACTGCAATCACGATCAGCCAAGGCAGCAGTTTAAACACAACCCCCATCATACCTAAGACCAGCATGACCGCTAACGCGATTCCGGTTGCCGCTAGTACCGTCATAAACGTAATACCAGTAACGAGTAAAGTTGCGACGAAAATAAGAACAAAGATTAATTCAAACATAATGGTCTCCCTAATGAGTTCATGACCTATCTTTCCTACTTTCTAACATTGCAGCTTCCATACCAAGTTAGCCACAGTAATAAACCATTGATTTACCAGGCAAATAAAAAGCCACACATCTTCATGCGTGGCTTTTCGGAAACTCACAATGGTAAATTTAGCCTCTAATGGCGAATTTAGCCTTGTTCTTTAAGCTTTTAACTTTTAGTTCTTGGCTTTTGCTTTAACCTTGAGGGTATCTATACGTTTAGCTCTTTAGGGATCTTAGCTAATGCCGTCTGAATCACCTCAATGCCCGCGCCTTTCTTATGTGCATTCTCACTGATGTAACGACGCCATTGTCTTGCGCCCGGCATACTTTGGAACAAACCAAGCATATGACGAGAGATATGACCAAGGCTCGCTCCATTCGAAAGCTGACGCTCAATGTACGGGTACATCTCTTCAACCACTTGTGAACGCTTCTTGATTGGCGTGTCTAAACCGAAGATCTGCTGATCAACTTCAGCCAAGATAAACGGGCTATGGTATGCCTCACGACCGATCATCACACCATCAAGGTGCTGCAAGTGCTCTTTAGTTTGTTCTAATGTAGTGATGCCACCATTTACCGCAATCACTAGATCAGAGAAGTCTTTCTTGATTTGGTACGCACGATCGTAATCTAGCGGTGGGATCTCACGGTTCTCTTTCGGGCTAAGGCCACTCAACCACGCTTTACGCGCATGGATAGTAAATTGCTCACAACCGCCCTTTTCAGAAACAGTAGAAACAAACTTAGTCAGAAACTCGTAAGAATCTTGGTCGTCGATACCAATACGCGTTTTTACCGTAATTGGAATATCCGTGACTTCTTTCATCGCTGACACACAATCTGCCACCAGTTCAGGCTCAGCCATTAAGCAAGCACCAAAGCGACCATTCTGAACTCGGTCTGAAGGGCAACCTACATTGAGGTTCACTTCATCATAGCCACGCTCACCAGCAAGCTTGGCACAAGCCGCCAAATCAACCGGGTTTGAACCACCAAGTTGAAGTGCTAATGGGTGTTCTTGCTCGTTATATTCTAGAAAGTCGCCCTTGCCATGTAAGATCGCACCAGTTGTGACCATTTCCGTGTACAGAAGCGTCTGCTGAGAGAGCAAACGGTGAAAGTAACGACAGTGGCGGTCAGTCCAATCCAACATGGGTGCAACGGATAAGCGGTTAGCCGCGTATTTACTGGTATTGTCAGGTTTCATAAAGCGTTACTCAAAATCTATACACTGCATTTAATATACAGAAACTCGCTAGTTCAGCCGCAAGCTCACCCACTCAGTACGCTTATAGTACGTATTGATGGAGTAGAACGAAGGCATCTAGCATTAAAAAAGAACACTTCAAAGCGGTGAATCACGCTTCACAGTGGACATTGTAGTCAAAAATAATTGGGCGATTATACACAGGGAATCGAAAACATTCAGGAAAAAAGAACTCGCTAGAACCTATGCAAACACGCGGGTTCTTGAGCTAGAAAATCCTGACGAATCCGGACAAAAACCCATACCGCAGTACGTACTTCCGGACAAGTTTATGGAAGAGCCTGATTTATGAGATAAAACAGGGTGAACGAAATCGAAAAAAGTGGCTCATTGACTCTAAAGTGCTATTTGGAATTGAAGTTCTTCGATATTGAGGTGAGTGCTGGACAAGGCACGTTTGTTGAAAAAGAAGAAGAATCTAGCGCAATGGCTTTCAGTGAGAAATTCATTAGGCAAGAGCTTGGCTTTAACTCAAACAATATCTTCCTGATGCCCGTTCGCGGTGACAGCATGATCCCAACTCTTAAGAATCAAAGCGTTGTAATGGTGAACCGTGTTGATGGTTTTTCTACTGACGGGATTTACGTATTCAGATATGACAATCGATTGATGGTGAAGAGACTTCAATTTCTACCAAACGGAATCAAGGTAGTCAGTGACAATAGTGCTTGTGAAGCATGGGAACTTGGAAAAGAAGAGATTAAAGGTAACGACTTCGAGATCATTGGTGAGGTGGTTTGGTCAGGGCAGAGAATGTAAAAAGGAGCCATCAGGCTCCATCTAAAACAAATAGTTAGCTTTATCTCTGGATTCGATTTATTGACTAGCCGTCGAGTTCAGAGTCATCCTCAATATCACCAAACGAAACATAATCGAAGTAATACCTTGGAAAGACTGATAGTAAACCGACAGGGAATTCCATATCGGACATTATGTCGCTTAAACTATGAACTTCGAACAGTGAATCAACTGAAGAATCATCATTGATTAACTCAATCACATCTAGACCTCGGAGCTTTTCCAGTAAGCACACTTCGAAAAGCTCTTCTATATCATCTACATTTATATTATCTTTCGCGCATAATATAGATTTATAAAGCAAGATAAAACCACATTTAGTACTACCTTCCTCTTCTAAACAATACACACGAATAGACGAAATATACTTTGAGAATTGTCTAAATAATTCAGAGTTTTCTAGAGATTCATCTAACTGCGTAGCTTCTCTCGGCGGTTTAAAGAAGCGATGAGTTTGTTCTACAAATTTTTCAGGTAGCCCAGTTCGTGTGTAACGGTTTGCTTTCCATTGTTTGATAATTGCAAGTTGTTCAGAAGTGACCAAAAAGTCACTCAAGGGAGGTGAGCTTTTTAAATAGCCTTTCTTTAAATAAACAACATCATCAGCACGAGCCTCCCAAAAAATCGAATTAATTGGGTCTAGTTGTATTTTTCTGGGATTTTGGCCATTTTTTTGACTTAAAGCTTCTTTATTAACCTTCTTCAACAATAGGCATTCTACATACTCTTCATTAGATAGAAGATCGCAATCTTGAGAGATTACGAGAAGTTTTGCCTGATGCTTTGGCTTAACTGAACCATTGATAATTGAGGCTGCTATAAAAGAACCGTCCTTCACAACAGAGTAGTCTATAACAGCCCCTTGGACCCAACCATTTTCAATCAAAGCGAGACGAGGATCTTGAACAGCTAATTCACTAGTTGAAGTCATCTAGATATTCACCCTTCAATTACAACAACTGAGTCACCTTCAATTAGCGGAGAAGTATCCGCAACTTTTTCGAATGTTTCTCTCTGTTTAAGCACTTTAGCCACTAACAGATTGTGGTGTTCGACGACTCCATCAATGTCAATGTTTGATGAAGATAGCCTTTCTATCATCGATTGATTCTGATAAATATTTGTTTTTGCAAGCCTACCAATCTTCACTCCTTTAGAGTCAAGGTTGAGGGCAACTTGATGCAAGTTTTTCAAAATATCAAACTGGGTTTCATTTGGCTCATTAGCGCCTTTTTTCCAGTTATAAATAGCAGCTCTTTTCACTCCCAAAATAGGCTCAAAGTCTTTGACCGCAAGTCCAAAGCTGTCTAAAACCCTTGTCACCATATCTTGAGCAGATACTTCGTTAGAGACTGTAGCCTGCTGTTGGATTACCCAGCTCTCATTAACCGAAGATCTGTAATCTCTGCTTTCAGCAACACCAGTACCTGTGACCAAAATAGCGGCCAAAGCTGCAGCTGTTGTAAAATGACTTTTTTGGGGGGATGCAATACCAGCCGTACTAAACATAACAAACCTCCTTATAATTCAACCCAATCTTGTTTTGCTTCTTCTGTTATGCACATATCAAAAGCAGGTCTAGTTAACTTTCTCATTTCATTCAAAAGATTAATCACATTTTCCGAATTGAACATTTCACGAACAGGGTTACTTAGATCTATATCCAAAATTACATAACTTTCGTTTTTAGCTAATTGTCCCCCCCACCACGGTAACTCTTGAATAGTTAAGGCCGTTTCTGGAGAGTCCATCAACTCATTAGGAATGATCGACATATTAGCACCCGGCTCTGGAGTGAATTTATTCGATTCAACCCTTAAGTTCCCATACTTAGTTTTGTAATTCATCATTAAGCGATTGTGAACGCCGGACTCTACATCAATCTCTGTAGGGATTGAGTTGTTCGGTAACCACTCTTGCTTCAAATAACGAGATACTTCTTCCCCTTCCATTGGAATAATCAAGTTTAGATAACGAGTCCCAACCCTTGAGGTGATACCTTGTGGTAAAGAAGGAAAAACCTCTGTCAATTTAGAGATCACATTAGCAACAAGACTTACAAAATTGCCATGACAAGTGTACTCAGTAGACTTTATAGAAAGACCATCTTCAGCCAGATAAACAGACAAGGTCTTTTCTAGGTTCAAAAATATCCAACGTTGCTTGACTGATTGGTTAGTCTGAGGCTTAGGAGACTGTACCATGTTGCCTTCTAAGTCTGGTGTTAACTCAAAGTTAATTTCTTGCAGCTTTTCAACCACTTTCTCAACAAAGCCAATACCACGAAACGAAGACTCTAACTTAGTCAGTTTACCTGCTTCGTAAAAATCGGGAATTGCTGAAAAACGAATATCAACAAGAGTCATTAACAGCGGTGCGTGTTGATAGCTTTTAGAAACCATTTTAAATCCTATGCAAAATGTACATTTACGTGCATTGATACACTTTATTATACACATTTTATGTCTAATGGATACGAAAACTACATCCTTAATCTAAAGAGAAAGTCTAGCTTTTTTGACAATAATTCAAGGTCTCTTGTTGTTACATCAGAAAGGGAATCGAGAGTAACGAACCTAAGTTAATGAAATGAAGTAACATCGATTAAGCATAAACACTAACGAGGGGATTTTAATATACAATCAAGGTAGTACGTATGACTTGCTTTTAATTACTGGTATTACTTAAAAGTGAGTCCAATCGAGCATTGGAGCGACAGACAACTTACATGAATGAGTCATGGCAAAGTAACCTAGTAGCGAATCAAAAAAATATGCTGGAATACCCAGCAAAAGCAAGACCGACTATTGTAAATGCTATGACTTATTTGTGCTATATGAACTTTACAGCACATTTTTTATATAAACTCATTCACCAGATCTCTAATTCAGCTTGATTAATCAGTTATGCCTTGAGTCACACTGTCGTTTTGAGTTACCTTGTCTTATTCAAAGTCGTAGGTCACAATACGCTCTGTACCTGACTTTAATAAAATCAATGTCTCCTCAAACAAGGTTACCTAGCAATAGGGGCTGAATGGGGATGTTTGATTGAACGGTGAAAAATTTGGACCACACATTAATAGAGCAAGTTGAAGGGATATGCGTATCGCGAGGTGTTAGGCTAACACCCCAAAGAAAGCGAGTGTTTGAGCTTATCCTATCTAATAAAAAAGCCTCCAGTGCTTATGAATTATTAGAGCAATTGAAAGTCAGTGAACCGCAAGCCAAGCCTCCTACAGTTTATCGCGCTTTGGATTTTTTGTTAGAGCAAGGGTTCATTCACCGAGTTGAGTCAACGAATAGCTTTATATGCTGCTGCTCTTGCAATGCCAACACGCATTTTTCCCAATTACTGATCTGCGATAAATGTGGCACTGTGATAGAATTACAAGACGATGCGCTTGTCGCCCTACTCGCGAGTAACGCCGAGCAGCATGGATTCAAGTTGACCAACCATGTCATTGAATCACATGGCATTTGCCAAACTTGCTCCTCCGAAATGAAAGAATAAGATTATAGAAGAACATTATGCGCGCTGAATTTGTAAACCCGTTTTTAGCTTCTTTGATGAACGTACTAAAAACGATGGCATCTCTAGAATTAAAGCCTCAGAAACCAAGAGTGAAGAAAGATGAAATCGCTCGTGGTGATGTGTCCGGCCTAATTGGTATGGTTGGTACACAGTCTCGTGGCTCAATGTCGATCACCTTTGATGAAGGGCTTGCTCTAGAAATCATGGAAAACATGCTAGGTGAACGACCAAACGGTTTGAACGAAGAAGTGACCGACATGGTGGGTGAAATCACTAACATGGTAACTGGTGGCGCAAAGCGTATTCTTGCAGAAAGCGGCTTTGACTTCGATATGGCAACGCCAATCGTGGTTTCAGGTAAAGGCCATACTATTCGTCACAAGTGTGAAGGCGCAATCATCATCATGCCTTTCTCATCTCAGTGGGGTAATGCTTTCATCGAGATCTGTTTCGAATAGAGACAATCGAGTAAATAAAAAGCGAAAGGCTGACGTACATACGTCAGCCTTTTTTATTGCCGTAAAATCAACGGACATAAAAAACGCCAACCGAAAGGTTTAATGCCGTTCGGATAAGCATTATTGCTTGAACCTGAACGGATATTTGGC
>NZ_JBFSTC010000146.1:0-7390 GCF_041466605.1 Vibrio sp. 10N.247.310.17
TAAAACGCTTTTATCTCGAACAAAATTTAACCACGAAAGGTCAACACGCCCTAAACACACTAAAGAGCCTGCATTATGAAAGCCCCCAATAGTTGGACACCAATTATTGGGGGCTTTCTGTTTTTGTAATCTGCTCTTTTGAGCCACAAAAAAGCCTTGCTAGTTTCGCAAGGCTTCTCTTATTTCTCATTACTCTAAAATCTAACCGCTATTTTTCTTCGAAGCGCTTCGCTAAGTGATAGAACTCATTCACTTGCTCTTTTAGCTCTGTGGAGTGGTCTTTCACGGAATGTGTTGCAACCAAGTTTTGCTCTGCGGTAGATGCGATAGACTGCATATGCAGGTTTACTTCGCTCGATAGTTCACGTTGTTTATGAGCAGAGCTTTCAACAGATTGCATCAATTCATTCATCGATTGCATTAGATTTTCAACTTCAGATAGACGCTCTGCGCTCACCTTCGCAACATCACCGCACGCGTCGGTTTGGTCTCTGTTCGCCAGAATATCTTTCTGCCAGCTTTCAATCGTCGCCAGCATGGTATCGATGCTCTCTTTAATCTGAACTGTGGCCTTTGACGTTCGCCCAGATAACGCACGTACTTCATCGGCAACAACGGCAAAACCTCGTCCTTGCTCGCCAGCTCTAGCCGCTTCAATCGCGGCGTTAAGTGCCAACAAGTTGGTTTGCTCAGCGATACCACCAATCTCTTCCATTATCTTGCTCACGCTTTGCGCTTGGTCGCTCAATTGGTAAGTCGTGTGCGTCGCTTTCTCCGCTTGAGATGCCAAGTTTTCAAGGTTACGGTGGGTTTGATCAATGCTCTCTTTAGCACCAGCACAAGTTTGCAAGGTCACATCAACAATTTGGTGAGCTTCTTCTGTACGAGTAGAGACTTCATTGGCGGTCACCTCAACCTCTTCAGTTGCTTCACGTACCTGAAGAATATCTTTTGTCTGCTGATCGAGCGCTTCAGTGACTTGGTATGACGTCGCATTAAGGTTATCGGCTAAATCTTGCAATGGTTTCGCTGAGTCTGTCATACGGCCTAACACAGTGCGAATTCGGGCAGACATCAGCTTGAGATGAAAATCGGCAACAGAGAACTGACTGTTACCTGAGTAGACAAGGCGACTGACACTATCGAATTTAGATTGCAGTTTTTTCAACTGTAATGGAGTATCAATGAGCTCTTGTCGGAAAAGCAGTGCTAGAGCAGAGACAGGAAGAATACTCAATATCCACTGCGATGCTTGCCCTACTTCTACAAGATTTGAAATCAGAGGCGCAGCCAAAGAGCCAAGTAACACTGCGTAACGAACACTGTCACTGATCTGTAGTGACCATTGGCGACCTGACGTCTCAGCTTTCAACAAGCTTTGATAGGCCTTATCCGCAACTTGCACCCACTCGCTTTTCGGCTTAACACGAACAGACTGATAGCCACTCACCTTCCCGCCATCATAAATAGGGGTAACGTAAGCATCAACCCAGTAGTACCCACCGGATTTAGTTTTGTTTTTTACGATCCCGCGCCACGCCTTGCCTTGTTTTAGATTCACCCACATATCGGCAAAAGCCGCTTTAGGCATATCACCATGCCTAACAACATTATGGTTTTGCCCAAGTAATTCATCTTGGTTGTATTCTGCAATGCGACAAAAAGCGTCATTACTATAGGTAATCACACCTTTAAGGTCAGTAGTTGAGACAAGTTGTTCATTTTCGCTTAAAAGCGTTTCACGAGATTGAGAAGGAGAGCTGGCTTTCATTATATTAACTTTTGTTAACTATTATTGTAGCCGAGGAATATATACAATTATTAAAGTTATGACAAAATGCGAACGTAACATTTTGTGTAAATGACTGCTATTTATACAAAAATAACCAATGCACCTCACAAAACTCTCAACGCTAAGCCTCTTCCCTAACTATTATGCCTTTGATCTAATTATTCACACCTCTATCTGGCTAAAGGTCATGACTCATCTAAGTTAACTGCAGTGGTAAATTTCACGGTTCTCATAGAGACTGAGGTATGGAACTTGCGAATATTCAGATCTTTGCGCAATACTCGTTCAACAAAGTCTTCGTAAGCTTGTATATCTTTCACCGTAACAATCAACATAAAATCAAAGCTGCCTGATATCTGATAGCACTGAGTAACCTCTGACGCCTTAGAAATAGAATGGCGAAAAATTTGATAGATATCCCCTCGATCGCGCTCCATTTCAACGGACACAACTAGGGTCATCTTGCTACCAGTAAGCTCAGGATTAATGATCGATACATCACCGACTATCACGCCCTCTTGCCTCAATCGTTTCACTCGCTTTAAGCAAGCAGGAGGTGATAGCCCTACGATCTCGGCTAACGATTGATTAGGGATCCGGTTATTCTTCTGAAGCTCAACCAATATGCTTCTATCTATACGGTCTATTTCCATAATTTCTTAAACCATGATTTTTTGATTGATAATTTCTTACTTTAAGGCAATTTAAAAATTACAGGCAACTTTATAGGTTATTTTTGAAATAATAATCACAACAATCGCGGTAAGATCTTTTTATACAACACAACGAGTTATGGTCGTAACAATGAAATCAACCTATCAATTTTTCAAAGAGCTCCTCAAAGAAATCTTCGATGTCACTTCGACGCTTTTCCGTATCATGATTCCAATCATCATATTGATAAAAGTCGTCGAAGAGCTTGGCGGCATAATGATTCTTAGCGAATGGCTAAGCCCTATAATGGAAAGCGTCGGATTACCCAAAGAAATGGGTCTAGTATGGGCAACTACCATACTCACCAACATCTATGCCGGGCTAATTATCCTTATTAATTCCGATGTTCCCTTAACGGTTGCTCAAGCCTCAATTTTAGGCAGCATGATGCTCCTTGCTCACTCATTGCCAATTGAAGGCGCTATTGCCAAAAAAGCAGGTGTTAGCTGGCTGGCTACCCTATCGGTGAGAGTGGGGGGAAGCTTAGTGCTGGCATGGCTACTCAACCTCAGTTATCAATACGGAGACTGGCTCAACTACCCAGCAACCGTGCTTTGGCAACCGGAAGTATCTGGAGACACGAGTTATCTTGGTTGGGCGCTTGAACAGTTCAAGAACTTTGCGGTTATCTTCATGGTAATCTCAGTACTATTACTGTTACTCAAAGTTTTAAAGATTCTCGGCATTGAAAAGCTCATGGCAATATTGTTAAGACCGTTCTTGAGGCTGCTAGGAATCAGCAAAGACGCAACAAACCTAACAATAATAGGAATCACGCTCGGCCTTTCGTTTGGTGGCGGCTTATTAATCAATGAAGCCAAGAAAGGGCATATCTCAGCAAGAGACGTATTCACCGCAATCATGTTGCTCAACTTGCTCCACAGTTTAATTGAAGATACGTTGTTGATCCTACTCATCGGGGCTGATTTCTACACCATATTTTGGGGAAGGCTTGTATTCTCGGTGTTGGTTGTCGCTGTGATATCAAACGTCATTAAGCGCATGAATCCAAGCACTTGCGAACGGTATTTTTATCGCGATGTCTCTCAGTAATAAGTAAATCGCCAACAAGAATAAAAGGAAAAGAACTCAAATACGGGTTCTTTTTTACGACTTGGTACTCCTATCACCTCCGATATTTTTAAATTTCACGCCCTTGAAACACTGAAAATCATTCTCAACACCCTAATTATTGATATTTCGTGTGAAAATAATTTCAGCACAGGTATTTACTAATAACTCAATTATTAAACACAGAGAATATAAAACGCATCTTATTACTTATAACTCCATACCTTGTATAAAGTACTCTCAAGATAATAATCACTTCCCAACCAAGATTATTAAAATCCAAACTATCAACTATTCATTCAACAAAACTCATTAAATAGCTGATAATAAAATAAATAACGACCATTATTTGATATTAACTTTAAATGTTGAAATCGGAACGAACAATTGCTTGTAATAATTATCTATTTGATTGGTTAATTTTATAAATATATTTTGTTACATAATCAAAACTGATGGCTCTTTTTAATATGCTCCTTATAACAGCGCCTCTTACAACCGAGGCTCGCACAACTAAGATTCTTACAAAAACACCCATAAAAGCAATGACTTTAATGGTTCTAACTTTGTCATCACTGTCACAGGCTTCCACTATTGAGAACGATGAACTATTGCTTAAGTCATTGATTAAACGAGGTGTTATCTGTTCTAGCTTAACCTATAAGGAAAATCAAGAAGCTTTACGTATCTATCTCAACGCTAAAAAAGCGAAGAGCACTCCGTTTGATTCAAAAAGTAGAAAAGAGACAACCAATACAAAGGAGATAGAAAGTAAAAAAAATACAACAAACACACGTCAGTTAAATAAGACACCACAAGAGTGTATTAGGCCAAACTCGGACAACAGCTCCGAATAAGGCAAGTTGATACTGATATCGACATGGAAATATAAAAGGAAAACATAATGAAAATGATGAGAAAAACATTGTTGGCTTCAGCAATGCTTACTCTATTTAGCGTCAGTAGTTATGCAAAAACACCTATTGATTTAGGCGTTGTTAATGAAGACAAACTCATTGAAATGCTAGTTAGACAGGGCTTAGTCGACCAAGATGCAACCGATGTGGCAAAGCACGACGCACTTGACCGCTACTTGAAGAATAAAATCACTTCCGGTTTTAAAGGTGACGCTCAATTCGGTAAAAAAGCACTTGAGCAACGAGCGAAAATACTTAAAGCCATAGAAAAAGGATCTGGTGTTAAAAAGGCGAGCGTCTTTGCGTTAGAAGTCGGCACCAAGCGTACCGATAAAGTACTCGCTCTGTTAGTCGATTTCCCTGATTTGAACTGGGATAACAACAAACTGACCGAAGAGCACACACAAATGCTCTACGAGAGCTACAACCCAGAACATTATCAAGAGTTGTTGTTTTCAAACTCTGGCTACACTGGGCCAAACGGCGAAAACCTAATCTCGATGCGTCAGTATTACCAAAGCGAATCTGGTGATAGTTACAGCGTTGCGGGCCAAGCTGCAGGTTGGTATCGCGCCTCTAAACCTGCGTCATTCTATGGGGGTAACTCCCCTACTACCGACAACGATCTCAACGCGCAAGAACTGGTTCGCGAAGCACTGAATCAATTGGCTCAAGATCCTAGCATCAACCTAGCCGATTACGATATTGAAGATCGTTACGATTACGACGGTGACGGAAACTTCCGTGAACCCGATGGTGTGATTGATCATCTAATGGTGTTCCACGCATCTGTTGGTGAAGAAGCCGGTGGTGGCGTATTAGGCCCTGATGCGATTTGGTCTCACCGATTCAACCTTGGTCGCACTCATGTACTTAAAGGCACCTCTAGCTCGCTTCCAGACCGCTTTGGTGGCCAATACGCAGCATTTGATTACACGATTCAACCGATTGATGCCGCAGCTGGTGTATGTGCTCACGAGTATGGCCATGATTTAGGCTTGCCAGACGAGTACGACACGCAATATACAGGCAAGGGTGAACCTGTCTCTTACTGGTCAATCATGTCTTCGGGCAGTTGGGCTGGTCAAATTGGTGGCACACAGCCAACGGCATTCAGCTCTTGGGCAAAACACTTCCTACAGAAGTCGATTGGTGGTCGCTGGGTTAACGATGATCAAATCTCGATTGATGACCTAGAAGACAACCCACAGGTTTATACGTTGTTCCAAACAACGGATAACAACCGTCCGAACATGATTAAAGTGGATCTTCCAGAAAAACAGATCGAAGGTTTAAAACCGTTTGCTGGTGAGTATTCGTTCCACTCTCAAAAAGGCGATGACCTGAAAAACAGCATGACACGCAAGTTGGTGATTCCAGCCGGCGATTCTGCACTGCTTTCGTTCAAAACTTGGTATGAAATTGAGAAAGACTACGACTTTGCACGCGTACTCGTGAATGGACAAGCCATTGCCGGCAACATCACCTCAATGGATGACCCGTACAATACTGGCCTCGTTCCTGCTATTGGCGGCGAATCTGGCGGGTGGATTGATGCTGAGTTCGACGTTTCACAATGGGCAGGCCAAGAAGTAGAGCTTTCGTTTGAATACATCACCGATGGTGGCTTGGCGATGGAAGGTTTCTATTTGGATAACCTCAGTGTGGTCGTTGATGGTGAAGTAACCTTAATAGACGATGGTGAGAGCAACTCCACCTTCGCCCTAAATGGTTACAAGCTGAGTAATGGGTTCCACCAAGCGCAACACTACTACCTGTTGCAATGGCGCAGCCACATGGACGTTGATGAGGGTCTAGCCAACATCAAACGCATGGGCCAACTGATCTCATTCGATCCGGGTTTGATTATTTGGTACGTAGACGAATCTCTGACTGATAACTGGGTAGGCAAACACCCAGGTGAAGGTTGGTTAGGTGTGGTCGATGCCGACCAGAATGCAATGACTTGGGAAAAATCCGGTGAAGTCGCTCAAACTCGTTACCAAGTTCGTGATGCGGCGTTTTCACTCAAAGATCATACTCCAATGCGTCTTGTAAACAGCGACAATGATGTGCTCGAAGATACCAGTTTAGTTGGCAATGCTAGCTTCTCTGATGACCAAGATTACACATCGCCTCAAGCACCAGACTCAGGGCGTATCCTGACGGAGTTTGGTTTAGCGGTCGATATTGTGAATCAGAGTGACAACAACGAATACGGTGTGGTTCGCTTATCTAAAGTAAGCCAACACAACATCGCTCCTACTGCGAACTTCGAGCTTAATGTCACTGGCCTGAACGTTTCAGCACGTAACTTTAGCTCAGACCAAGACGGTGAGATCACCAGTTATCTATGGGACTTGGGCAACGGAACAACAAGTAACGAAGTGACACCAACTTGGTCTTACGAGCAAGCAGGTGAATACACGGTGAACTTGACTGTTGTCGACGACAAAGGCAATACCGATTCGTTCAGCTCCGTAGTGAGTGTTGAATCTCCAAACGCTCTTCCAGAAGCAAGCGCGAAGTACATTCACTTGGGTCGCTGGGTAACCATGTGGTCAACAAGTTCAGACAGTGATGGTCGTATTGTTGATACCGAGTGGACACTTCCAAACGGTAAGGTGAAACGAGGTCGTACATTCACTTCAATCTTCCCTTCATACGGTAAGCACAAGGTGACACTGAAGATAATCGATGACCAAGGCGGGATTACGACTAAGACAATTTTAGTCGACCTGTAAATCATAGCAGGCTCTATCATGAGGATTTACAAAATAAGCTTAAGTACTGTTGTCACAGGATATAAACCACGACAGCAGTTTTAAGAAAACGTCATTATTTAAGGTTCATCGCGGCTTTCCGGGGAAAGCCGCTTTTATCTTCAAGAAGAAGT
>NZ_JBFSTC010000147.1:0-7174 GCF_041466605.1 Vibrio sp. 10N.247.310.17
GATTAATTGAGTTGACGCTTGAGGCGCGTTGATCGTGACAATTCGCCCCTGCGTATCGACCTGTATCATCGCTCTAACTCCTTAAAGGTCGTTCGAGACACAATGCACACTTGAATATCAATATAATTGCAAGTAAATATGATTTTTTTCGCGTTGCTCGGTGTCAAAATAGGAATGAAATAAAATCGCATTGAAAAGCCAGCCACAAAGGGAACTACCATTGACCTATGGCTATTAGCTATCATCTCGTCATGAGCATCAAAGCATTGAGACCAAAAGGCGACTTGATCTAAGTTCCTTGAATTTTCGCTATCCAACCAACCCACTCGTACTTCCAGTAGCTCTACATCATCTGACAGAGAAAACTCTACTTTTCGGTTTGTGGCATCTGAAACTTGAGCATACTGGTTGCTTAATACTAATGACTGAAAACCACCGTTTCCCGTCTTATCACCACGACTGCCAATAGGATTGTGAAGTTCAAACATTAGATAAACTCCCCAATACGAACACCATTCCCAGCAACGCCTTCCAATGTAATGGCTTCATTGCTTTTGATAAGGACATGACCACCGGCGACAACCTCAATCAACCCTTGAACCAAAACAGAGCGATCATTATCTTGATAGGTTTGAATAAAGAGTCCTTTCCGCTCTTCATTTCCCGCAATGCTTTGTTCATCTCCCGTTAAATCCAGATAGCCCGTATCGATCTTTTGCAAGGTGTAAAGGTCAGCAAGCTTCTTCACAGTTAGCGTGTCATTTTGAATGCGCGTCTTCACTTCTGCTTGAACGGCACTGACAGTGATGGGGGTTAAGATTTCGCTAATCGTGACGGAATTATTAATATCGATGTTTTGAGATTTGGTGCTGATGGGAATGTCCGCCACTTGATATTCAACCGTGACCGGTTCCGCCTGATGGTTAAAAAGTTCAAGCTCATCAAAACGAGTGATATCCACCGTATCACCCCGCCCGATTTCTGTAGGACGTAACGCGTCTCCGCGAAGCATGAGGGAATGGCTGGCTTCACGAATGATGAGGTATTTGCCTGCCTGACCTGCGTTAAACTGAATGCTTTCGCCAGTGTTTAAGGTATGGAGTTGTTTCATTTCTTACGCCCCGAGACTAAATAGGCCATGGTCATTAACGTGCCGAGAATGCCCACCATAAGAGACACGTTTTTCAACAGCTCATTATTGCTTTCGTTCTCACCCGTTTGCTCTCTTGCTTTGGAAGCGTTCGCCATGGCAATCGCGGCTTTGGTGGTTTCCGTTTGTTGACCCGCCATGGATTTAATCGAATCTATCGCGTGCTCACTCAGGTTCGTGTTTGCCCCTATCGCATACTCACTCAGAGCAGCATTGGCTCCTAACGCACTCTCACCAAAGCTAAACGCGCCATCCAGTGCGTTTTCACCAAAATTAAGCGACGCATCTACGCTATCTGACGCCAAATCTAAGGCGTTATTGCCAAAGTTAAACGCCTCTTCTGCGGTCTTACCCGCCACCGCCATGGCACCGTGATCAGTCATGCTTAAATTAATGTCAGAGTTTTCTATCCCTGACAGAGCAAAGCCGTTGTTATCACCACCAATGCCCAGACTGTTGTTTTTGTTGGTGGTCGTGGTGATGGTTTTCGCATTGCTCTTTGATTTACTCCGTCCACCCATGTCATCAAACCTTATTTGTAATACGTGCTCATTCTTGTGGGTCTCAATCTCTCGCACGGGCAATTGCAATTTACGTTGAATGTAGCGATAAGCGCCGCGCTGATTAAAGTGAGCGCGAATCGAATCAAACCCATTCGCCACTCCGTGATTGAGAGCACTGAGCGTCCCGATGGCCATGTCACCCGCTAAAGCCACCACAACCAACTCCTTAGCGCCGGAGGGGGATTGCTCGCCGCGTAACAACATGAACGTGTCTTCGACTCGATAGAGGGACTCTCGCCCCGCTTTCACTTCAATTTCAGCTTGCTTGATGTAGTCACCAAGCGCTTTACTTAATTTCGGCTTGGCGTTTCCCCACGTTTCAGGAATTAAGTTACTTTCGAGTAAAAACATACAGCGCAAAAAGCGCCACGAGCGCGATTCCCCACCACGGTATGCCGTTATGACTGCCAAAGTTCATTGCGCCAGCCGTAAAGCCGCTGTTATTGGTCGTATTGGAGGTGTTCCCAGACGTTGCAGGTCCCGATGAGCCCCCCGTCAAGCCTCCGCCCCCTGTTAAAGAGGTGAGTGAGCCTAGCATTAGCGAAATACTCCTAATTTATAGGCAAGGTAGAGCAAAGCCATCACCGCAATCGCGGTTAAGGTTTTGTTGAGTCCCTGACTCACACCAACCCCGAGTGCTGTTCCAAGCCCCAGACCGCCCAAACCGATAAAAAGTAATGGCATGCGCTAATCCTTGAAGAGAACAATGAGAAGAACCACCACCAAGAGCGCCGCTATCCCACCACCGACATAAAGTAAGGTGTTATCTTTCTCCACGACAGCGCCACCTTGTGGCGTCGTCACGGCATTGCCATTATTGTCGACCACTGGGGTGTTTGGCTGCTGCGTGGTGTTGGGATTAGACGAATTCGCGTTGTGACCAAATAACCAATCGGCATTTTCGCCCACGCTATCGAGTGCCCCTTCACCAAACTCCAACAGGTCATCAAAAAAGCTCATGCGTGCTCCTTAGTATTTACCTGCGAGCATTTCGGGGCGAACTACTTTGACCGATTCAATCAAAATAGGAATTGAGCCGGCGACGTCACTCGTGGTCACTGAAAATTTCAAATTAGAGCTGTGTTGTGTTGGAAAGAGCTCATCAATAGAAAAGCCACGCACAATCGGATCAAAGTGAAAATAACCGGCTTGCGGGGTACGTTCGTTGCGTTTGGCGTTCGCTTCATTGATGAACTTGTTGGCTTCGTACTCTTTCACAAAGTCACGCTCAATTTCGAGCTTAGTAATGCCCGCGTGCATAAAGTGCGCTCGGCGCAAAGTGATTAACGGGCTTGAGACTAAGCTCGTAAACTCGTTTACCCCTGCGGCGTTCGCTGGCATGGTTTCACGCTTTATCATTGGAACCAAGATACGGGCAGGTTGCGCATTGGTGACCCAAGCATGAACCTGGATAGACAGGGGATCACCGCTGGCTTTCGCTTTGAACTGAACATCCAAATGAATGTTATCGCCCGCCTCCGTCACGAGTCCTGTGTAGCGAACCCCATTTTTAGTGCGAGCGGTAATGTCACTGAATGGGATCACGTAATGGCCATTCGTATGAGCACGTTGCTTGTAGCGCTCTAACATCAGGATTTCACTGCCCGTTAAGATATAGATTTCCTCTGCATTCAGCGTGATCGACAAGCGTTCAATCTCGGCGGCCTCGGCATTCGTCTCTAGCACTAACTCATGGTAAGTCGGCCCTACAGGAATAGGCAGCGTGCCTTTTTGTCCCCAAGCGGCACCGACCATGGAATTCAGTTTGATTGGTTTTACTGACATGTTTGTCTCCCCTTAAAACCAGCCACGTTTGCCGTTGATGAGTTGTTTGACTGCTTCTAACGTTGAGACGTTATTAATGATGGCAATCATCAGTAAGGTCAGTACAACAGCAATCAAGATGTTTTTATGCTGAGCTTTCATAAACTCCCCTGTCTCTCGACGTTGGATTTCGAACAGATACATTGAGTCTTTATAGAAGTGGAGTTGCGTTTAAAAAGAAAGGGGATTTAACCTATAGGTTGGACGGGTAACCTATAGGTTAAAAAGGCCGGTTATCGGTAGTTCAAATTGAGTCTTGAGCCTGACTGACAGTTCAGCGCCTTATGCTCAATATTACCGATACCATCACGGATCAAGAGGTATTCCGCGATCGGTTTTCCAATACGTTGCTTGTTGATCTTAGCGGATTTCAACGTCGCAATGGTATTCACATCCAACCCGCGTTTATCCGCGATCCATTGAGCATCACTCATGGAATTCACCGCGCCCACCCACCAAACGCTGGATTGCTCGGTCACGGTTTTCGGGACCTCTTGACCTCGTTGAAATATGGAGTGCACCACAAGGCCATACTGACGCCCGCCACGCAACAGCTCACCCGCACGACCTCGAAGTTTGCCAGAGGTTTCTACGCAGGAGGCTAACTCTTCAATCACCGTATAGAGCCGGCTTGCTCGGCCGTTACCGACCGACCACACCACTGACGCGAAAAATTCCAACTCTTCATAGGTTGCCCCATTGGCTGGTACGTACGCCAACTTAAACGAGCCGCCACGACGACGCGCCATCACCAGCGATTTCACAAACGCTAGACGTGACTTCGTGCCGTGGCACATTTGCCCTTGAAACTTACTCCCCGCGTAATTGGCGTAGGGGTCAAAAAAGACCGCTTGTGCGGTTTTAGGGATTAACCCTAAATACTTAACGGCTGAGGTTTTTCCTCCTCCCGTTCCCGCTACATAGAGGGTGTGTTCGGCATCAAAGGATGGGTTAGCGTTAACGGGATTCGGTAGGGCTAGGGGTTTTGGTTTGTTCACCCTCGACCTCCTTAGCTTGCATCAATACGGCCATTTGTTGTTTAGACGAATAGATCAAGCCCAAAACAGCAAGCAGTAACGTGGCCTCTTCGATGTAGTCCCCAAACACTCCCATCAAGGTTGAACCATGCTTTGCAAAGACCGGTTGCGCGGCATCAATGACGGCTTGTTTACCTTTACCGTCAAATTCAAACTCAACCCCTGAAATAATGGACGTGGCTTGTTCGGTCAAGGCGAACACAATATCCAGTAACCCCGCCATGGCTTCGGTTTTATCTTCGGTGACGGTTTCGGTTGAATCGGTTAGGTGAACCGAATCGGTCTCACCTTGCTCTTGCTGTTCAAGCTGCTCAATGACCGCCCCAAAATCTCCCCAATCATCCAACGCCGCAGGCTCATCCAACAAGACCTCATTCGTTTGCTCCATGCTCACCCCCTTGTGTTGGTTCGGTTGTGGCTTTCGGTTTGGGTAGCAGTTGAGAAAATGCCCAGAGGAGGAAGATAACCGACACCAACGCTGTTATGACTCGTTTAAAGGAAAACGTGCTTTGGGTGTTTTCAGCTTCTTCATCGTCGGCGGTTTCGGTTACCTCTCGGTTGGAAACCGCGTCTTTACTGGTTTCCTGTGTTTCTTCCTGTTCGGTTAACCCCTCGGTTAGCTCTATTCGGTTTGGTTCGGTTATCAAAACCGGATCAACCACCAACGGTTTCTCGGTGACCGTCGGTTGAAGTTCGGTTGAGTCAGCGACAAGATTCGCTTTAATGAACTTAGTCACTTCATGGCTATGTGAGCTGTTACCGCACTTCGGGCAACGGTAATACATCAATCCAATGTTGCGGCTGTTTTTAGGCGGCTCCCCTGTAGCGATGAGCTTCCCTTCCCCCACTTGATGGGCGCTGGCGACCGACTGACAAACTGGACAAGATATATACCCACGGATTGGGTTTTTATGTTCAGCCATGCTCCACCTCTGCACTTTCAATCTCATCAAGCTGCTGCTTTTGAGCCTCTACGACTGAGCGGTATTTCAGGCGAGCCACCCCATTGAGCTTTTCGAGGTGTTCAAGCTGCTCAAACAAGTTAACGGGAAGGCCTAACGCCTCCAGTGAAAGGTTGCCACTCACCAACATTCCCATGGCTTTTTTCATGAGTGCGCCGGTGTCCATTTCTTTAAAACGGTCAATTTCCACTTTTAGGCTGGCGGTCAGCTTATCAGCCGCATCGAGGGCGGCTAAATCTCGTTGACACTCCTCAAGCGATAGTCTTTTCATTGTCTTCCCCTGTCTCTCGACGTTGGTATTGGATAAAAGGCCCCTGATTCACATCGTTGGCGTGGGTTAAGTCACTCCCAATCTTCCATTTATCAGGCTGAGAGTGGTGTGCTTATCAATGGGGATTTTCGCCCCCATCGACAGTGGTTTGAGTAAGCATTGAACCCCTTTAATGCTCCAACCCGTCACGTCCATCAACGCTTTTTCGAGCGGGGATATCTCCATTTCCGGAGGTGGGTTACACTTATTTTCAGTGCTCCAAGGGACAGCGCTCCGCGCTTTTTTCCACGCGTCCACATCGCACTTCGCCACCACCGAAAAGTGATCGCGGCAGGTCTCGATCACGTGACCTAACCATTCCAACCCGATCACCCGTTTGGTGGTTTCGCCGTACTGGTTAATCTGCGTTTCATGAGCGAGGCGTAAATCCCCAATGTGCTGAGTAAATTCTTTCCATCGTGATTTATCCGCATGCTCATGTAAGTCGATTAACGCTTCATCAATCGCCACATCGGCTTTGTTCGCGCGTCTGAGTTGTCGCCACAGACCCACGGCAGGAGAGCCCGATTGTGAAAACTGCTTAATGCCCCAAGCGCTGGCCCACGCTCTAACCGAGACTGCAGTTTCTTCCGCGGCGCCTTTGGGCAGGTGTGCGCCGTTAATGTTTTTGGAGATGTATTTGATGATGTAGCCAGTAGCGCTACCTTTCTTAGGGTTGCAAGGTTTCGCGTGAAAACGGGCTTTGCGTTTCTTTTTGTTGTAGAGCTCGTCGCCATCTTCACTTCGGGCAATCTTCGCACAAATGCGCATGAGCTCGGCTTTGTATTCTGCAGGGCAATAGACAAAGGCATGCAAGTGAGGTGTCCCGTCTTTGTGGGGCTCGGCCACCCGTAGGCCAAACCAAGGAATGTCTTGTTTGGCGAAGTGGGCGCGGGCGAGCCTCCATTGCTCCATCAGGCTTTGATGCGCTTCTTTGACGGTGCAGCCGTTCCACTTAGGTGAATTACGGTGATACTTTGAGGGCAACGTCCAATTGATGAAGACCCCTTCAAATCCCATATCGATGGCCCGCTCTTCATCCCCGCGACTGCGAACCACCAATTCAACGCGGCGGTTTTCAAGGTTCGTTGTCGTGCGAGAGGCCACCTCATCGAGATTGAACTCTTGCAGGGTGTCGTGGTTGATGACCACCATACTTTTCATGAAGGCTTCGGACTCGCGTAATTGCTGCTTGAAGTTGGAGAGAGTCAGGCGCGATACATAACTATGTTGACTGGGTTGTTCTCCGACATTGCCAAGGGTGACTTGAGCGTGTTCAATGTAGCGCTTGCGAAGGCGTTTGAATTTACGCACTAAGTTTTTAGGAT
>NZ_JBFSTC010000148.1:0-6735 GCF_041466605.1 Vibrio sp. 10N.247.310.17
GGATTATCTGCTAACTGCAAGATCGTTCAAGTCTTCTTAAACGATCGGCATTACCTCAATTGAGGAGCCTTTTTATTATTCGTTGTCTTGGGTCGTTAAGATGGGCAACTGGAATGAGAAGGTCACGCCTTCAACATCATCCATATCGATCTGACGAATCATCTCTACCAAATAACCTTGCACATCTAACTTCAAACCTTGTTGCTCAACCGCCTTAAACAGAGCTTCTAACGCTGTGCTGTACGCCACATCTGAAACCAGATAAACGTCGCTGCATAAGTAGTAGCCTTCAGGAATGGTCATATCATAACGATCTTTCGCGACTTGCCAATTTCCAATTTCAGCGTCGATGTCGTCCCATTTATTATTCATTTGCTTGATCGGCGTAGTGCCCATCAAGTGAGTCGACTTCTGACCATAGATTTCAAATACCGTGTCCCAATCAGGATCTTCCAACTTAAGCTTTTGCATGCCGCGTTCTGGATACCAAACTAGCTCGATCGGCATAGACTTAACTAGCTCTTTCTCCATAGAAGACTGCACACCTGGATGTGCTAATTTCTGGATGAATTCTGCCGTTTCCTTAGGTGTCGCGTTATAGCCCATTTCTCGAATATGTTTTGCTGTAACACCGAGCTCACGCTTGAGCGCCTTACCTAATGACTGTGACGATGAGTAGCCACAATACTGAGCAATTTCAATCACGCTCCACGGCTCATCATTGATCAACAAACCGACCGCGATTTGTAACCGAACACGGCTTAGATACTAGCCAGGAGTTTCATTAAACAACTCGGTAAACTGACGATGAAAGTGATAAGGCGAAATCGCGCTCTCTGTTGCAATTTCTTCCCACGTACGACGCTCACCCCACTCTTCATGCATCAAGGTCAATGCATGCGTAAAGCGTTTTTGAAGGTGCTCTGGCAAAGATTCAATCAATGTAATCTCAGGCACCAGTTTAAAATCTGGTTCTAAATGCAAAGCAGGTTTATTCTCTTGCGTCATACAGTCTTAGGTCTCTGGTACATTGGCTTTAGTCTTACTGTCGGTTAGCTTCGCTGAATTGGAGAGCTTGGCTTCACTATCGTCTTTGTCCTTTATAAAATCAATCACGAGCGCTCCAAAGTGAGTTCTTCTAATGAATCTTGTTCGTCCGCTTCTTTTTCAATTAGATTTTCAACTAGCGGGGGCTTGCGGCAAAACAGGCCAAGCAACACGGGAATCAAAATCAGAGTTACCGCAGTGGCAAACAGCTCGCCAAACACCAAAGATACTGCCGCTGGTTTCAAGTATTGCGCCTGCTCTGCGGTTTCGCTTAGCAATGGCAACAATCCACACACCGTTGTAATGGTGGTCAAGAAAATCGCCCTCAAGCGGCTAGTACCCGCAATGACTAACGCTTGCTGTAACGGCACCCCTTGGCGGTATTCAGCGCTAAAACGAGTAATCAACACCAACGAATCATTAATCACGATGCCTGTCATGGCCATCATTCCAAACAACGATAGAATACTGATGGGTAAGTCCATCAAGTAGTGACCAAAAATCGCGCCCGCAAAACCAAACGGGATTACCGCCATGATGATCAGCGGCTGCCAGTAAGATTTCAAAGGCACAGCCAACAAGGTGTAGATCATCAACAACGTCAGAATCATCGCTGATTTAAAGCCATCCGACACTTCCCCTATCTCTTCAAACTCACCGCCCGCTTTGATGATTACGCTTTGATGATTACGCTTGGATATTGTAGGTGCAGAGATTCAATCGACTCTTCGAGTTGCTCACGTGTTTTCTCTGGTGATTGTAGGTCGCGGTTCTGCTTCCAATACAGGTTGATCACTTGCTCTCGGTCGCGGCGGTAAACCACTTGCGGTTCTTGCTCATGACGAAACTCAGCAATATCCCCCATCATCACACTTCCGCCATTAGGTAACATGATAAGTGCCTGTTGTAGCTGAGCTAAGGTTCTGCGCTCCTTTCTCGGATATTGCAGAAGCACCTTGGTCTCTTGCCCATTTTCTAACAGGCGATGCACTTCTCTTTCGCCAAACGCTTCGCCTGCTAACTGAGCCAGTTTCGCTTGAGTTAACCCAAGCTGCTGACCATATTGATTCAATACCAAGCGAACTTGCGGTAAACCATCCTGACCGTCGTCGTAAACATCCGATACGCCTTTCAACGAAGCCAAAGTGTCCGCTAGCTCCTCGCTAACGAGAGAAGCAAGCTCACGATCATTGGAAGAGATCGTTAAGAATGTTCCACCAGCAGGCTCCTCTGCCGCGCTGAACTTAACCGAGTAAGCGCCTTCAATTTTCCCAGTGCTTTCGCGCCATCGCTTCAGCAGTAAATTGCCCGGCAACAAGCTTAAAGATTCAGAAGTAAGCTCTGCGGTGACTTCCATTTCGCCATAACCATCAGACCAAGCAAGCAGATTCACAACAGGCTTATCTTGTAATGGGTAATCTTCCATCAAGCCTTTTTCTACTTGTGTCATTGCTTGCTCAACTTGCAACAAGGCTTGGCGCTGTAAAGGCAGTGGCGCGCCATCTTCCAATTCAATAACCGCGGTGATGTAACGCCCCGGAATTTCAGGGAACAATGCACTGCGAATCGCACCGTTAGACCACATGCCATAAGCCAGGGAGATAACCGCAACAAACCCAAGCAGAGACGCAACTTTGTAACCAAGTGCAAACTCCAATACTGGCTTGTAGATGTTGAGATTAACCCACTGCAACCCGCCTTGAGCAGCATTCTGAACCTTGGCGAACAAACCCGTTGATGGCGTTTTCACAGAAAGCTGAGCCAAGTGTGACGGCAAAATAAACTTGCTTTCGATAAGCGAGAATATCAGTGCAAAAATCACCACAGCCGAAAACCCAGCCAGCACTTTGGCTAGCTCGTTATTAATCCATAACATTGGAGAAAACGCAGCGATGGTTGTGATCACACCAAACACGGTAGCCACTGATACTGAATTAACGCCCTGCCAAGCGGCTGTCTTTCCGTTTATATTAGAGGGGTCGTTTATATTTGAGGAACCATTGATATTAGAAGAATAGCCGACGTTCCCCGTCCGTTTTTCATGTATCGCTTCACCTACAACAACTGCATCGTCCACCAGCACACCGAGAACCAAAATAAAGCCAAATAGAGTGATGTCGTTGATGCTGTAGTTGAACAACTGCATTGCTGCCAACGTTCCAGTCAGCGCAATTGGAATACCCATTGCGACCCAAAAGGCGAGCCTGATTTCAAGAAAGATCCCAAGTAGAACTACGACGATCAATAACCCTTGCCATGCATTCTCACTCAAACGAAATAGCTGCTCTTCAATGTAAGGTGCCATGTCGGCCATGGTATTCAACTCAATATCCGACGGCAAAATCGCGCGTTGGGCATTTAGTGTTTCACTGATCGCTTCACTGACTTTGAGCAGGTTGTCGGTTTGGCTAGTACTGACCAGTAATGCAATGGCGTTAGAACCGTTATTACGTACGATGGAGCCGCTGTATTGGTAACCACGACTTAACTTGGCGATGTCTCCCAGTAGTATTTTTCCGTTGCTTCCTGAAATCACCACAAGTTGGTTCAACTTCTGTAAATCATCGGCATAACCGTCACCACGAATCACCATTCGGCCTTTGTCGCTAATTAACTCTCCGCTACGAGTCTCAAGAGAACGCTGCTCAACTAAACCTGCAAGATCTTCCAAGCTGAGCCCCAACGCTTTCAGTTGGTCAGGATCGGGTTCGATAACCAGTTGAGATGTGCGAGTTCCCCAATTTGATACCTTCGAGATACGCGGATTCTTCTTCAGTGCTTGTTCAAGTTGCTTGGCGATGGGTTGCAGTTCGTCATCGGTTCTTGGCCCAGACACCACCACAAACGCCGCCAAATTGGTAAATTCGTTTCGCACAACTTGTGGTCTGTCCGCTTGCACGGGAAAACCATTGATCGCGTTGACTTGATTACGAATGTCGTCCAGAAGCTTGTCTAAATCTGTGCTGCTGGTTTTACGAACCATGACCTGAGAAATCCCAGCACTCGACTGACTGGTGATCTGTTTGATGCCTGCAATACCACTGATTGACTCTTCGATTCGCTGCGTAACACTCTCATCGATCTGTTGCGCCGTACCGCTAGGGTAAGTAACGCTGATACTGATGGAAGACGGTGCTATTTGTGGGAACGACTCGACACGCAATTGTCCAAACGCAAGCACACCACTGATAACAATCGCCATCATCAATAAATTGGCAGCAACAGGGTTATTGATAAACCATTTGGTCATCCAACTCATTGGTTTACCTCCTCAATCTGTTCATCGTCAGATTGGCTCGCGATCATGGATTCTGAACGATCATCTTGATAAAAGTTAGGCTCGACTTGCTTACCAATTAACATTGAAGAAAGCGGATATTGCACCACTCTGCGAACCTGTTCACTTTGCTGATTAAACCGAATATCGAGCACCTGATTACCTTGCCCAATCAGGGATACCGACTCTTTACGTAGACGATCATTGCTGTCTAACGTCCACACATATCCGTCTCGTGTCATCGCACTTAAAGGTACACTGACTACGTTATCCTTCAGCCCTAGATTAACCACAGCCTGAACCTGTTGATTTGGAAACAATCTTGGCTTGCTTTGATAAGGCGCCTCAACCGAAAGCACAACTTGTCTTTGGCGAGTGACCGAGTCAACTTGCGGAGACACATAGCGCACCTTTGCAGGCCACTGATTCCCAGAGCGGTTCACCACCATGATACTTGGCTCAGTCAGAGCGGCTTGGACTTGTTGCCAATGCATTTCAGAGATAGGCAACTCAATATCAATCGAATCACTGGCAGCCAATTCAAAGGTCACTTGCCCCGCCTCTATCCACTCTCTCGGGCTAATATGGCGTTTCATGATCACCGCATTAAAGGGGGCGGTAATCTCTGATTCCTCCAACAACTTCTGTGCACTCAGGTAAGCGTGTTTCGCTTGTTTGAGATTAGCTTTCGCTGCAAGTAATTGAGGCTCTCTACGCGCAAAAGACGAACTCGCTTTCGGATTCAGCATTTTTAACGCGACCGTTTGCTCATGCTTAGCCTGCTTCAATTCTAATCCTGCTTGTTTCAATGAGCTCAACGCCTGAGCCAAGTTCGCATCAACTGCGCTAGTATCTAACCTTGCTAACACATCGCCTTTGTTAACCAAATTCCCCGGTTCAACGCTTTCATCTAGCCATTTCAACTGTGCACTACTGGATGCTTTCAACTGCACAGGCCAACGAGCAGCAGTTACACCTAATACCGTTAGCGTTGATTGATGCTGTGATGGTGTTACCTCTAACACTGAAACTGGGGCAAGGACGGCTTCTTTCTTCACTGGCTGGGTAGCTTCAGGTTCCAATTCATCAACGACAACCAACGCGATAAAGATGGCTGCGCAACCGACTAATACAGAAAGTGGCTTTTTAAATTTCATGAGGAATCCCCTTGGTAACCTGTTGAGTGGAGGTGTGATTAAGGCGCTGACTGATTTCAGTGAGACGAGAAAGGGTTTGTAGCGTGATTGGTAGCATCACTGCGGTTTCAACAAACTCGAGTGAATAAGTGACGATGGAGAACACTTGACCAGCGGTCGGCTCAATAAGCTGACTCACCATCCATAAATTGCCGATAACCGCGCCAAATAACACGATAAAAATCAGCCCATAGACAACAGCTTCGGTATCAGACAGCTTGATTTCACACTGTTTTAGGCGTTCAAAGTGCCAACGAAGCGCTGACAAGCGAACACCACTCAGTAGTTTCACTTGCTGTTCAACTTGGTCGTTAAATTGGCCATTGAGTCGTGTAAAGGTTCGGTGGAATACGCCGTAGATAACCAGCATCGACAGCCCTGCAAACAACATGCAAAGTGCCAATGAGAAGTGAAACGTTGAGAGGATAACCACCGTCGCGACCAGCTGAACTATCGCGGTCATCAAAGTAGGCAAATCATCTTCTAGGAAATCAACCAGCTCACGAGACATGGTTAGCCGGGCGTCTTTGGTCGAAATAGACAAACCGCGCAGGTTACGCTCAACAAGGTTTGCCAGTTTTACGCGAATAGCACCATACACACGGGTATCGTAAAAACGACGAACGACACTGATGATCACCAGTACAAAAAGAATCAGTGCCAATATCATCAAAGGCTGAAAACGTTGGTTTAGCACTCCATCGATGGCGTAACCAATAAACAGTGGCAGCAGAATAAGCATCACGTTTTCAGCCAATACCATTAACCAAGTCGCGGCGACCTTTAATGGATTAAGCCGAATAATCGTCAGCAGAGAGATGGGATATTTGAATAGCATTATTGAGCCCATAAATGAATATGGCGCCAGTATTACCAATCCGACATGAAAAAAAGTGTCCCAAATTGCTGTATTAACAAATTTGACAATCGGCGGATTCGCTGTTGACCACTAAAAAGCCCGCTAGGTTACCTTTTGTTTACCTCACCTCCTGTACTGTCCTTGATAAGTAAAATGAACAACAAGGAAAGAGCATGAAATTATTCGCTTCATTACTCACGACCGTCGGTATTACTGGTGCTGTCTGGGGGCTATTACATATTCAGCCAGCAGTTGCGGATGCTTCGACGGAGCAGCCAATTAATTCGACAGCACAGCCAATTAAAAAGGTTCATCGCGGCTTTCCGGGGAAAGCCGCTTTTATCTTCAAGAAGAAG
>NZ_JBFSTC010000149.1:0-6711 GCF_041466605.1 Vibrio sp. 10N.247.310.17
AACGGTATGCTAAGAACAAAAATGCCGTTCACTCTTAAGTGAACGGCATTAGCCCACCAAGGCGCTCTTTTTTATGTTCATCGAACCACTGTATCTACTATTTTTCAGGCTTCTTATCTCGCCCTAGCATTAATAGACAAGGCGTCAGCACCAAGGTTAGTACCGTTGCAAATGCCAACCCTCCCGCAATCGCCGTAGCGAGTTGCGACCACCATTGGGTACTCGGCGCGCCAAACTCTATTTTTTGGTTAATCAGATCAATGTTCATCTCTAATACCATCGGCATCAAGCCTAAGATCGTAGTCACTGTAGTCAGCATTACTGGCCTTAAACGCTGAACACCGGTTCTCAGAATTGCATCGCGCTTATCTAAGCCTCTTTTGATTAGCTGATTATAGGTATCAATCAGCACGATATTGTTGTTTACCACTATACCTGCCAGTGCAATCACTCCAATACCGGACATCACGATACCAAACGGACGTTGGAAGATAAGCAGACCAACAAACACACCAACCGTAGAGAACAGCACCGCACTCAGAATCAGGAATGCTTGATAGAAACTATTAAACTGAGTAATCAAAATCAACGCCATTACCGCCAGTGCAACCATGAATGCACTTTGTAAGAAGGCAGAAGAGTTTTCTTGCTCTTCATTTTGACCACGGATACGAAATTCTACGCTACTAGGTAGCCCCAATTCACTTAACGCTTGCTCAATCTTTGGCAGTTCGAGGGCAAGGTTATAGCCCTCTTCCATATCCGCCATGATGTTCACTACGCGCTTACCATCGAGGCGTTTAATCGTATCTTGCTTGTGGTCGGGAACAATCTGAGCAAAGTTGGTGATCGGCACCAAGCCAGCAGGTGTTTTGACTCTCAACTGGTCAAAGCGTCCGATATCTCTTTTATCATTAGGGTAACGCACCAAGATATCGACCTCTTCTGATGAGTCATCAGGCAGGTAATCACCAATCTTGAGACCATTGGTAACGAATTGAACGGTATTACCCACCAAGGTCGCATCAGCGGAAAAGCGTGCGGCATCGTCTCGGCGAATATCCACTTTCCAATCAATGCCATCTTTGCTTGCTGTATCACTGATGTTAGTCAGAGCTTGATTACCATCCGCCCAGTTTCTTACAATTTTTGCAGCCTGATTCAGCTGTTCTGGTGTTGTTGCTGACAGCTCAATCACTAAATCATTTTCAACCGGAGGCCCTGCATCTGGAAACTTATATTCAATCTCAACACCAGCGTATTGATCGGTTTGCACCTTTAATTCATCAATAATCGCTTTAACACTACGACGATATTGCCAATCAACAGGAGTAATCGAGATCAAGCCAATCTGGTCGTCCCCACCCGTGCGTGTGTAAACAGTATCGAACTCATCATGATTAAGCATCATTTGCTCAATATCGCGCATGATGTCATCTTTTTCTTGAATAGAAAGATCACCATGTGAGCGAACTTTGACATTAAAGAATGGTGGATCAACTTCAGGGAAGAACTCTGCACCTAGGCCCGCTTTGGAGTAAGTAAAACCAACTGCAACCGCGAGCAATATCGCACTGAACAGAATCTTAAAGGGGTGTTTAATCGCAATCGAAAGCGTGTGGTAGTACGCCTTGGTTAAACCTGTGGCTTGTGAAAAATCACCATTATGCAGTGCCACCATTCGAGCTTGGCTTTTGGGCGATACGTATTGAGGTTTGCCAATCAAGCCACCTAATACCGGTACAAACAACAACGCCATAATCAATGAAGCGGTTAGCGTTGCAATCAGTGTTAGTGGCAGAAACTTCATGAATTCGCCTGTCACATCAGGCCAAAACAGTAACGGAGCAAATGCAGCTAAGGTTGTCGCTGTCGATGCGGTTATCGGCCACGCCATCCGTTTCGCTGCGTCTCGGTAAGCTTCTTTTCTACCTTCACCTTCTTGCATTCGCCTATCGGCAAACTCGGTAACAACAATCGCGCCGTCGACCAACATACCAACGGCCATGATCAAAGAGAACAGAACCACAATGTTGACGGTTAGACCAAACACAGACAACACCAACAATCCCGTGAGGAATGATCCAGGTATTGAAATTCCAACCAATAACGCGGTTCGAACACCAAGAATGGCTATGATAACGATCACCACTAAAATGATGGCGGACAAGATATTATTTTGAAGATCGTTGAGCATGATCTTCACATCTTTAGATTCATCCCAGGTGTATTTAACCAATAAGTTATTTGGCCATTCCGCTTGTTGTTGAGCACCAGCCATAACCGCTTTAACTAACTCTACGGTTTCGATGATATTTTCACCCGCACGCTTCTTGATATCCAAGACCACCGCAGATTTACCATCTAAACGGGCAAAGCTATCAGGATCTCGAAACGCTCGACGAACCGTGGCCACATCACCAAAGGTTACGACCTGTTTACCATCCACTTTGATAGGTAACTCAAGTACGTCTTTTAAAGAGTTAAACACCGAAGGAACTTTGACTGAGAAACGTCCGTAACCCGTATCAACAAAACCAGCGGCGACCACTCGATTGTTCAGAGCGATCAGGTTATAGATATCCGCTTGATCTAAGCTGTAGCTCTCCATCAACAGCGGATCGACAATGATCTCAACAATGTCATCGCGATCGCCTGCAATATCGACCTCTAGAATTTGGCGATAGCTTTCGAGCTTATCCCCAAGCTCTCGAGCAATTTGCACTATGGTGCGCTCAGGAACGGTACCAAACAGAACAACTGACAACACTGGCTGCTCAGACGCGAGCGTCACCTCATTCACGGTCGGCTCATCACTGTCTTCTGGTAATTTTGGTTTGGCTAAATCGACAGCATCACGCACATCAGCCATCGCTTTGGTGAGATCAACGCCAACATTAAACTCCAACACAACTGAGGCGTGGCCTTCTGCTGCGGTTGCGGTCATCTCTTTTACGCCTTCAATCGACCTCAGCTCTTGTTCTATCGGTCTAACCAATAAGCGTTCTGCATCGGTTGGCGAAATACCTTGGTGCCCAACAGAAACGTAGATAATCGGGATGGTAATGTCGGGGCTCGATTCTTTGGGGATCGTGATATAGGTAACGACACCTGCGACCAATATGAGTGCCAAAAGAGAGAGCATTGTTCGAGCGCGAGACAAGGCTGCATCAATAATTGAATACATCGGTTATCTCCTACTCTGCAGTTACGTTAGAGAGTTCAACACCTTGCTCAACAGCAATCACCGAGTCACCATCACGAACAAAACCTTGCCCCACAGTGATGATATCGACACGCTGACCTAACCCTGTGAGCCACACTCCATCTTGCTCAGCTTTCACCAGTTGAATGCCGACAAATTTCACGATTGGTGAGTCGTCAATTGAAACCAAAGTTTTGACCCCAAGATTACCGGCCTCATCCAGTGCCAGCATCGCAGGTGTTATCTTGATAGCATCTCTTGTTTCTAGATTAAGGGTGACTTCAGCACTAACACCCGCAGGTAACAGGCCATCTGAGTTGTCGATTTCAATCTCAATAGGGAAGGTATTGGTTGAGGCAGAAGAGATTCGAGAGACGTAACGCAGCCGACCTTCCGCGTCTTCTCTCCCTAACAGGCGAACCAAAGCTGATTGATTGACTAGCAAATGCTGGATATGACGCTCACTGACATCGGCCTCAATAACCAAAGGATCGAGGTCAATCACGCCAGCAACAGGATCGCCAACACCAACGAAATCACCGAGCTCCACCATCAAATCTTGAACCACACCGGAGAAAGGCGATGTGATGACTGTATTTTTTAGAGCCAGTTCAGCATTACGCTTCATAGCCTTCGCTTCAGTTAACGAAGCCTCTGCGGTGGTGTAGGCGATCTCGCCTTGCAGCCCTCTTTTTTTCAGCGACTGCGCCGCCTTAAATTCTTTCTGCTTCAATCGATATAAAGCCGAAGCTCGCTCTAGCTGAATCTCTAAGTCACCTTTATCTATCTGAGCAATGGCTTGCCCTACTTTAACCGTATCGCCTTTCACAACGTTCAACCTAACAATCTTGCCCGCAACTTCCGCTCCTAATCGAGCATGCCTATCGGGTGCTGTGCGACCATAAAGATCTATGGTTTTAAAGGTGGGGGATGAAGTGAATGTTTGAAAGGAAACCTTAGCCAGCGGAATTTCTGTCGCTTTTTTTGCTGGTGACTCTTCCGCTTGCCCCACTCCTAAACCAAGCCAAATCGACAACAGTACAACTAGAACCAGAGAAACCAACCACGGCTGCTTCAGTTTCTGAAAAAATGGAGAGTTAGAAAATAGAGTGGGCATAGCAAATCCTTTTGTCCGATGTGATTAAGGCGCGCTAATTAGCTTAACACCGTCATATGCAACATCCTGATGCACAGAGGTAACCTTAACAGACCCACAGCCAACGAAGTTGGACGCTATCGACAGTTTAAAAAATATGGCGTTTACTATAAAACAAATGAATGAAGTAGAGCTTAAATATAACCACCCAAATTAACCTTGGCGTACATGCCTAGAATAAGTCGACTTACTGTCTGTCTTGTATGGTGTATTTTTTACAAACAAAAACACCGAGCATTGGCTCGGCGTTTAAAATATTTCTAATGTAGCTTTCCGTTCAAGCTACCTTTCAGTGCACGCTAAACGCTAAATGATGCGCCACAACCACATGTTGTTGTCGCGTTCGGGTTGTTCACAAAGAAACGTGCGCCTTCTAGGCCTTCAGTGTAATCAACCATGCCGCCCATTAAGTACTGTAGGCTCATTGGGTCAACAACCAGCGTCACACCGCTATTTACAATGGTAGTGTCGCCATCATTTACTTTTTCATCAAATGTGAAGCCGTACTGGAAGCCACTACAACCGCCGCCTGTAATGTATACACGCAGTTTTAGCTCTGGGTTTTCTTCTTCAGCAATTAGCGTTTGTACGCGGGTAGCTGCTGCATCAGAAAAGGACAATGGGATATTTACTTCGCTCACGACAACCTCTCTTACCTGTGTCAAAAACAACATGATACAAATCTAAATCGAGACCATAGTTGTTGAGTATTTTCTTATATTCTGGTGATTATCTAATACCTGACTGAAACGTTCAAGTATTCACCACAGGATCGTTCCTTTTACTGCTGTAAACTCGCTAATATCTGACAATTAAAACGCGTAACCACACAAAACAACCAGATTCGGGTGATTATATCAGCGAAGGCATTCCTAGTTGGATTCCGGATAGGTACAATGCGTGCCAATTGGTCCGACAGTCAAAAGAGGATATATCAATGACCAAATCAGCAGAGCTGTACGAAAAAGCACAGCAAACTATTCCTGGTGGCGTAAACTCTCCAGTTCGTGCATTCAATGGCGTAGGTGGTTCTCCTATCTTCGTTGAACGCGCTGATGGCCCACTTATTTTTGATGCTGATGGTAAAGCATATATCGATTACGTTGGCTCTTGGGGTCCAATGATCCTTGGTCACAACCACGTTGTTATTCGTGACGCTGTTATTGCAGCAGCTCAACGCGGCCTTAGCTTTGGTGCTCCAACCGAAACTGAAATCAAGATGGCTGAACTTGTATCTGAGATGGTTCCATCAATGGAACAGCTGCGTATGGTGAGCTCAGGTACAGAAGCAACAATGAGTGCGATTCGTCTCGCTCGTGGCTTTACTGGTCGTGACAAAATCCTTAAGTTTGAAGGTTGTTACCACGGTCACGCAGACAGCCTACTTGTAAAAGCAGGTTCTGGCGCACTGACTTTAGGTCAACCAAGCTCTCCAGGCGTACCGGCTGATTTTGCGAAACTAACGCTAACTGCAACTTTCAATAATCTAGATTCAGTACGTGAAATCTTCGCAGCAAACAAAGGTGAGATCGCGTGTATCATCGTTGAGCCTGTCGCGGGCAACATGAACTGTATCCCACCAGTAGAAGGCTTCCACGAAGGTCTACGTGAGATCTGTGATCAAGAAGGTGCATTGCTAATCTTTGATGAAGTAATGACAGGTTTCCGCGTTGCTGAAGGTTGTGCTCAGGCTTACTACAACATCAAGCCAGACTTAACGTGTCTTGGTAAAGTGATTGGCGGCGGCATGCCAGTGGGTGCTTTTGGTGGTCGTAAAGACGTGATGCAATACATCGCACCAACGGGGCCTGTTTACCAAGCAGGTACGCTTTCAGGTAACCCTGTTGCAATGGCTGCTGGCTACGCATGTTTGAATCTTCTAAGAGAAGAAGGCAACGAAAAGCGTCTAGCGTCTAAAACTAAGCAGTTGGCAAATGGCTTCAAGCAACTTGCTGACAAGCACGGCATCCCTATGCTAGTTCACCAAGTTGGCGGTATGTTTGGTTTCTTCTTCACAGACCAAGAAACAGTGACCTGCTACGAAGATGTAACTAAGTGTGATGTAGAACGCTTCAAGCGCTTCTTCCATCTAATGTTAGATCACGGTGTTTACCTTGCACCTTCAGCATTCGAAGCAAGCTTTACTTCTCTTGCTCATGGTTCAAAAGAACTGGATGCAACACTAGAAGCTGCTGACCGCTCTCTTGCGATCATTGCTGCTGAAAGCAAATAATCGAAAGCACTTTATAAGTCGCTAACCGATTGAATTTAGGGCTGCATTAGATGCAGCCCTTTTTAGGGCGTGTTGATCTTTCGAGCTGATTTTTGCAGCGAGTTGCTGGGTATTTAT
>NZ_JBFSTC010000150.1:0-6581 GCF_041466605.1 Vibrio sp. 10N.247.310.17
TCCAATACTTATTTGAGCCGTATAACTTCTGGCAACCCACGGCGAGATTTCGAGGGTGACCACGCTCCCAGAAGGCTGCTCCTTCTCTTGGGGGAATAAGCGCAACGGCTCGCTTAATCTTAATAGCAGCGTGGCACACTCTCGTGTCGTACGCGCCATCGCCAGACTCTACGCTTGCCATCCGTCTCGTGTTTTTTGACTTTTCATGAGTGCTGTCGTGATAGCTAAATCACTGAATCGACGTGGCCTACCGCGCTTATTCTGTTTGCTTTGCGCCCAACCGCTTATTGCCTCTTCATCAATCCAAAAAGTCAGAGAGCCACGGTTAATGAGCGATTGGTTGTATTGCTTCCTGTTGGTTGTTTTGTAACGAGGTTTAGACATAGAGCTACGAGAGAGGGTGGACGTAGCTGATCATATCGTAGGTTCTTGATTTAGTTCCATTGAATTACGCAACAACAAATCCACCTAGCTTTATTATTTATATTTAATAGATATAAATAATAAATATATATCTTTTCAACCCTAGAACCATTGTTACATTATAACAATTAATGTTCTATTTGAGGTCGAGGGAATGAAAGGACACCTTTTAAAAGTAAAAGCACTTTTTTTGGCAACTTTGGCTTTGGGTGACATGGCCTCTGCTTCTACAGCTCTTCAGTTCAAAGACGTGCTCGGTAGAAACATCTCTTTAGAAAAGCCGGCAGAAAAAATTTTCCTAGGTTTTTATTTTGAGGATTACCTAGCGATCGCTGGACCAGATGCTTACAAAAAAGTGGCTATTTTCCCAAGACACTCTTGGAAAGATTACCGTCAATCTCAATGGACCACCTATAAAAAAATCATTCCTGAGTTAGAAACGATTATTGATTCAGGTTCTCTTTATACAGGTACTTTTGATTTCGAAAAACTCTTGTTAACTAAACCTGATGTTGCACTTCTTGCGGCGTGGCAATATCAATCCCTTGGTGAAAAAGTTGAAATACTTGAAAAGAATGGTATCAGAGTTGTCGTTGTAGACTTCAATGCTCAAACGCTTGAAAAACACGTCATTAGCACACGTGTTATAGGCAGAGTAATGGGGACAGAAGGACGCGCTTCATCGATTGCAACGGAATACGAAAACACAGTAAACATGGTTAAACAACGTGTTACGAGGCATCTGGAAAACCACACGGCACGCCGTGTGTATGTGGAAGCAGGTACAGGTGGACCAAATGAATACGGTAAATCTTACTCGACGACAATGTGGGGCAACCTTTTGACAATGGCGGGGGCCGATAACCTTGCCCATGGGATGTTTGAAGGTTCTGCCCACCTAACGCCTGAATATATCTTGAGTCAAGATCCAGAAGTGATCTTTATATCCGGTGCTCACTGGGTTAAACATAACGACAGCGCCCTGCTTGGTTTCAACAGAAGCGCAAACTAGATACCGCCCCTACCTAAATCGTGCTGGCTGGAATCAACTGACGGCAGTTAAAAATGGTGACGTCTACGGTATATACCACTCAGGAACACGTACTATTTACGACCACGTTTTCTTGTTGTATCTAGCAAAGTCTATTTACCCAGAAGCATTTAAAGATATTGAACCTAAGAAATTGCACCAAGAATTTTTTAGGAACTACATGCCGCAAGCGCTCAAAGGCACTTTCATGATTCAGGTGGGCGTAACTCATGAATGAAAGCATGAAAGCATCGTCTGACCTGAATCATTCCAGCGGCGCTATTTATCAAAGAATGCAGAAGCAAAGAATTAAGATTTTGCTAGGCGCTTTTCTGGCAACGAGTTTTTCCGCTTTATTCGATCTTGGTACTGGCTCATCGTGGCTAGGCATTGAACAAGTTGTTGAAGCCCTCCTAGGTGGTCCCTCTGGTGACAGCTTATCAACACTTATTGTCTGGCAACTTCGGTTACCCATCACTCTCACCTGTCTTATGGTTGGCGCCTCACTCGGCCTCGCTGGCGGTCTAATGCAAACCCTCTTAGCCAACCCACTTGCCAGTCCGTATACCCTTGGTATCTCTGCTGCTGCTGGATTTGGTGCAGCCATAGCTTTTTTAACCGGTTTTTCAGTATTTGGTTTGCATTGGTTAGGCGTGCCGTTTGCCGCTTTCTTGACATCTGGATTAGCGAGTATGGCGATCTATATAATTGGTCGCAGCCGACATATGGACGCAAAAATCCTGATTTTGGCAGGTATTGTCGTTCTCTTCTTTTTCCAGGCTTTACAGTCATTAATTCAATATTTGGCATCACCAGAAGTGCTGCAGCAAATTGTTTTTTGGTTATTTGGCAGTCTACTGAAGGCGAGTTGGTTGTCCTTCTTTGTTTCAGGAGCCGTTTTCCTGTTCGGTTTGGTCTTTGCGTTATCTAAGGTATGGGCACTCACCGCCCTCACTTTAGGCGAAGAGCGTGCACTCGCCTTGGGAATAAAGACCAGCAAGTTAAGACTACAGATGTTTTTACTGTGTTCCTTATTAACTGCAGGAGCAGTGTCGTTTGTCGGAACCATTGGTTTCATTGGTTTGGTTGCTCCTCACCTAGCAAGAATGCTAATAGGCGAAGATCAGCGTTTCTACTTACCTTTGGCGGCATTAATGGGAGCGTTGCTTTTATGTACCTCGTCTCTTGTTGCTAAGTTGATTGTCCCAGGCACTATCATACCAATTGGTATCGTCACCTCCTTAGTCGGTGTGCCGATCCTTCTTTATTTTCTGATAAGCAGGAGGTTTATCTAATGACGTCGCTTTCAATAGAAAATCTTGCCGTTCCAATTGGAAGAAAACTCGTTTTAAAGAAGGTAGATGCCCACTTTTTGGGTGGCAAATTTACCGCCATTTTAGGGCCCAATGGCGCAGGAAAAACGACATTGCTCAAAGCTATCATGGGCATCATTCCTTCTGATGGGAAGATTAATTCAAGTGGGGAGGACGGGCTGAGATTACCGCTACAATCCTTCTCGTACCTATGTCAACTCAACAAATCTCCCTGTCAATTAACGGTTATTGAGTTTGTCTTACTGGGCTTGGTTCATCAACTGAGCTGGAACATCACATTTGAACAAGAACAAAAAGCAGACGCCATCCTTGATTATCTAGGTTTGAGAAATCTCGCCCTTAGACAGTTTTCTCAACTAAGCGGTGGTCAGCAACAGCTGGTTTCACTGGCGCAATCTCTTGTTGCTGAGCCCAAGGTATTGCTCTTAGATGAACCAACAAGCGCCTTAGATCTCAAGCATCAAGTCCAAATTTTAGACCTTGTTCGTCAATATACCCGAGCCAAAAATATCATCACAATTGCGGTCCTACACGACCTCTCTCTCGCTGCTCGATACTGCGACCATCTTCTCTTAATGAATGATGGTGAAGTTCAATATTGCGGTAAACCAGAAGACGTGCTCGATTCTGAAAGGCTGGGGAAAATCTATCAGATTCATGTGGACGTAGGTTGTTGCGTTCATGGACATACCCACGTCACCCCAGTTCGAGCCCTTAAAACAGATTAGGCATTCTTATGGCAATGAATAAAAGGCAATATCACTTATTAGTTTCTCTATCCACGTTTGAATCTCAAATTCAAACCCTGACTCATTACAGCCTTGAAAATTGTGAATGTTTTGTCCTTTTGCAAGAAAAAATTGATGAGTTTTGCGCTTGGATTTTGCAAGAAAATTTTAAAACCATTAGCGATGATTTTGATATGACCCCTGAGTACGATCGTTTAATCAAGCAGCTTCGTGAAACTGCTGTAAAAGCTCTGTGTTTATTGGAAAAACATCAGTCTCAGTGTGCCAGAGAGCATCAAATCGACATCAGCGAATATTTATACCAACTTTCTGAAAACACAAAAATTGAACTAAAAAAAGCAGGAATTGAAAGCAACTCTCGAGTCCTGTTTATTGGCTCAGGGTCCTATCCGGTTTCTGCTTTCACTATATCTCAGAGCACAGGCGCTCTCGTGCACGGTATAGATCTTGATGAGCAGGCAGTGAAAATGGCCAACCAACTCAACTTGTCAACCACTTTTAGCTGCAAAGATCTAATCACTGAGTTTGCCTCTTTCCGGCCAACTCATGTTGTAGTAGCCTCTTTAGTGGAACATAAATGGGAACAACTCAGACAGCTTAGACCTCATCTTAACCACTCTCACCGAGTATTAGTTCGATTCGGTAATGGTTTAAAGTCCGCCTTCAATTACCCTTTCAACCCAAACCTAATGGATGGGTGGGAAACACAACAGATCCATAACGATGCAGCGATATATGACACCGTCTTGATGGAGCGCGCAAAATGACTCTTTCATTAGGAAAAGTGTTAATCGTTGGCACAGGGCCAGCCGCATTTCAGACAGCAAAAATCATCAGAAACCAGTGCGAGCAACTTGGGTTAGTAAACCGCTCATCAGAGCGCTGGCAGCCGATGTTCGAAAGCTTACACAACGAACGTATTGCGCATATTTTCGCTGCCAAATCCTCTTTGAAGCGAATGGCTGGGCAGGTGATATTTGATGCGGTTTTTGAAGATTTACGCGATGTAAGCGGACAATGGGATACGTTGGTTCTGGGCACCCCATCTCATGCTTATTCAGCGGTTCTATTGGCTTTACCTAAATCGTGTTTGAGTTCCACAAAAATAGTAGTCCTCATTTCATCCTTATTTGGTGGGCACCGGATTGTAAAAGGCTTGTTTTCAGAACTGAATTTAACCCCCAACGTACTGATATTTTCCAATTACTTTGCGGCCACTAAATTTATAACGGAACAAGCTGGCGTTCGTGTCCTTACCAAAGCGGTTAAAAAACGTATTTATGCTTACTCAAGTAAAGAAAAATGCCCTGTCCTAGAGCTACTGACTCAAACTTTAGCGGATATCGGTGTTGAAGTTGTCGAGTTGGAAAATGGGTTTAGCGTAGAAGGACGAAACATTACCTCTTTCGTTCATCCCGCATTTTTTATGACCCCTTTCTCGCTCAATCATATCTTAAGTGAGACGAGAGAAGTTAAGTACATGTACAAACTTTTCCCTGAGGGACCGATCACAACCGAAACCATCCACATTTTGGTTGAGCTATGGCGCGATATATCAAGATTGATACTTCACTTTAACGGAACACCATTTAACTTGTTACAATTTCTCAATGATGACAACTACCCTGTGCATCCAGAAACCATTCGTCGTCGTCAAATTGAGCAGTTTATGTCGCTCACTCCAATAGCGCAGGAATATTTGGTTTACGTACGATACAGCGCGATTCTGATCGATCCTTTTTCTAAGCCGGATGAAAATGGGTGCTACTTCAACTTCTCTGCCGTGCCCTATGCCAAAGGTAAGGTGGAAAAAGGCAAGTTGTCTTTACCTCGAATACCTAAAGAAGATATACAGAATCTTTACTGGCTTCAAGTCTTAGGCAGAGCGCATGGGATTGCATTACCGAGCGTTAACCGTGTGCTAGGTATATTCGAATCTTGGTTAAGTAGCTCTCAACTCCCTCACCATTTGATTGAAGAGTCCCGCACTCAAGCGCACCAATACCTTGGTTGGGTGCGTCTATCATACGACCTTTAAAGAAACCCATCATGAACAACGGTGTAGCGTTAACTATATTTTCTGCGTTCATTTTTAGTGTCATGAACGCACTTATTAAAGCGGCCAGTTTGACGATTCCAAGCTCTGAAATTGTCTTCTTCCGAAGCGCAATAGGAACCGTTCTGATTTTAGGTTTAATGTGGAAAGCGAGTATCAGGTTTTCTACCACGGGCATACCAATGCTTTTGCTTCGTGGCCTGTTTGGGGCGTTTTATCTGCTCGCTTTTGTGTACGCGATTACCCACATGCCGCTAGCGGACGCCGTGATTTTGGCTTACCTGTCCCCGTTCTTCGTTATATTACTTTCCAACCTAATTTTGGGAGAAAAAGCCCCTAAAAAAGTAGCATTCCTTTTTCCGCTCACTTTGGTTGGAGTTACCTTAATTGTAAATCCATTTAGCTTCGACACATTTAATTTGTATGCCCTCTCAGGGGTGGCGAGTGCTTTTTTTGCGGCGGCTGCCTCTATCACTATTCGCCACCTGAGTAAGAGGCACCATATTTACGAGATTGTGTTTTATTTTCTTTTCACTTCGATGTTGGTATCCGGTTACTTGATGAGGGATGAGTTTGTGGTTCCACAGGGAATTGCGTGGATTTATCTAATTGCCATTGGTCTTGTTTCGCTCATTGGGCAAATTTTCCTAACAAAGGCATTCAGTCATGAAAACGCCGCTGTAGTTGCAGTCACCCGCTATATCGGCTTGGTCTTCAATATACTTTGGGGGGTTATTTTTTGGTATGAAATCCCTAGTTGGATGAGCACATGTGGCGTTCTTATAATAATAACAACATCTATTTCCCTCTCGCTAAAGAAAAAAAATATTATTCAATGATCTGAGTACCACCTAGAAAACAAACTAATCAAAGAGAGTAGGGAAGGCTTTGTTGCGTAATTAAATTTAGAGATAGATGCACCCCGTTTCGCATACTTTTTAGTCAATACGACAAGTTTCAGGCATACCTAACCCAGTAAGCTTGTTCAA
>NZ_JBFSTC010000151.1:0-2190 GCF_041466605.1 Vibrio sp. 10N.247.310.17
TTGGGCGTATCGGGGTACTTAGAGGGCATGACGGTGGCTGAGCCTATCGTCATCGGAAACAAGCAATCCCAACAAATATCGGTCATGGGGTTAATAAAACGGCTTTTACACGCCGCACTGGCTGCTAGGGTTGATGGGGCAATAAAAACCAATAGGCAGCACAACAGTAAACGAAAGTGTCGTTGTGTCATGGGGTGTCCTTTTTCCACGCCGAGCGTGGTACTCCTTTTGTCTCGACAAGAGGCTTCGCCCCATTATCGCCGCCAAAAGCGAGCTTGGTTAAGAGAAAAAAGCGTCATACTGGAAGCATGATCAAGGGAGGTGCGCACTTCCAATGCGATGTCATTGTTATTGCTCTATCGCCAAGGGGTGCAAACCCGATACGTTCACCTCATCGATGCGCCAGCGCGTGCCTTCTTGGTAGGCAATCGCTGGGACGTGAGTAATGTTAAGCGATTGGGTTAAGTGGCCTTGCTGCGCAAAATACATTCTTGCGTCCAATAAGGTCGCCATTTTATTCGGGCTGCCTCCTGTCAGTACCCACTTGATTGGCTTGGCGTTTTGATACTCGCTGGCGAACCTTCGTTGCTGCGCGTCTCTGGCATCAAAAAAGACCAGCACCTTACTTAACTCAAATCGTGGTAGAACGTTTTGACCGTCGACCTTTGGCCAAGTGCGGGTATCAAAGGGGTTCACTCTGGTGCCCGCTTTGGCAATCACGGCTCCTGTAGTGGGGGCGATAATGTCTTTAGGGAGGGTGATGCTTGGGTCAACGTAAAAGGTGCGGGGGTTGATCGTGGTGGTTAAGCCTGCAACGGGCGGTGGGTTTTCAATGCTTTGCTTGGCGCGCTCCGTGAACTCGTTTTGCATGTCCGCTAATTGACCACTGGCCTCAAACCCTTTCAGTCTTTGGTCAATCCACTCCAGCATGTCAATCTCACCGATGGGGAAGATAGGGGCCACTTGGCCCAAGTTCTTTCCAGCGGCATTTGTCGTTGCCAGTCCAGCGACCAAAAGAAAAAGGGGGGATTTAAGCGCTCGCCCCAATGGCTTGATTAAAGGCGTCAATGTCTTTGCCATAAAAGTGCCTAGAGGTTTGCTCAATGGCGCGCTCCAGTGAGTGGCCTTGTTTATAAAGATTTTCACAATACTCAAACTCCTTAGGCTCGGTTGAGAACATGGCGCGTTTCACCGGAGAGGCGAAAAAGCGGTGATAGGTGACATGGCCACCCGCTTTGATGCGCGCACTGCTGTATCCCGCTTCGGCAGACGGAGCGAAACTTTTAATGAGGCGCTGCTCAAACGGTGAGAAGGCATCCGGGTTTTGGATCAGATACTCATCAAACCCTTCCCCTTGACGAAGAATGATGTGGATATCGGAGTTGTTGTAGCAGGCTTTGGCTTCCTCGTTGCTAAAGAAGTCTTCAATCCCTTGAGTCACTGTACAAAAAGCGCCGCCGAACTTACGGGCGGTGCGATAACCGGTGTTGATGAACTCCCTCGCTTGCTCGTTTGCCCCAGAGAGGAGGCTCCAGGCTTCTTCAATGATGCACAGCTTTGGGGTAGAGCGAGAGCCAGCCAGGTACATCTGCTGGTTAATCGACACCATCAACGCAAAAATCACGGGTCTGAGCACAGCAGGCGGAAACCCATCCAGCTCCAGCGTGGTGATTTCCACACTGGGGTCGAGCATGGAGGGCTTGTTGAACACATCTTTGTACATGCCGTCGGTGCAGAACTTTTTCAGTTGCACCGCAATGTCTTTGATGCGTCGGTCGCTTTCTTCTCCAGCAATCTCAATCAAGGCGTCTCTGACATCATCCACCAAGGCTTGATTACCTTTACGCTCCCATGCCGTCACTATCGCATCGCCTAAGACGCTTTGTTGAAACGCCGTCAGTGGGACGTAGGGTGACGCGATGGTGGCAAACAACGCCGTGATATTATCGAGCGCTTCCATCATGGGGTCGACCGGTCTACCGTCATCATCCACAAACTCAAACTCAGCACTTTGCATGGCGCCTAAATGCGTGAAGGGATTTAAGAAGATGTTGGCGTGCGTCATGTACGTCCCCCCAAGGCTGAGCGTCAATTTTTTATAGCTGGCCCCTTTATCGAGGATCCACACTTTACCGCCCATGGCGTAAACCGTTTCGGCAATCTCTTGAACCAGAAAGCTTTTCCCTGCGC
>NZ_JBFSTC010000151.1:2290-3611 GCF_041466605.1 Vibrio sp. 10N.247.310.17
CCCATGGCGTAAACCGTTTCGGCAATCTCTTGAACCAGAAAGCTTTTCCCTGCGCCTGAGCCTCCGGTCAGAGCGATATTTTGGTTATCACTGCCACAGGTGAAAGGGTTAAAGAAAGAAATTTGCTGGCGCATCGTGGGCAGCAATACGCCGCCTTTTAACTGACAAAAATCCATGATGAGAGGGAAGAGGTTCACCAGATTAGAGCTTTTTAACGTGCGAACTCGGCCGGCTTTTTTACAATCGCCCCACAACCCTTCGCTCATCATAAAAGGCAACGTTGAAAGCAGCGCTTGTGGCTGATTCATTTTCAGGGGAATGATATCAAGGCCAGCATGGCTGAATGACTCCTTCGCCGCTTGGGTGTCTTTTTTCTGGTGGGTCTTATCGGTAAACAGGGAGACCGTGAGTACCATAGACGCAATGGTAAACTCTTTAGACAACAGACCTTTTTGTAGGGCTTTTCGCTCTTTGAGCTCATCTTCCGCTGTTGGAGCCAGCAGCGCCATTTGGCTGTTCACCGTCTTGGTTAAGTCTTTTATCTTATTATCGTTATCCGCATTTTGCTTACCGGTTGGCTCATTACGAAAGCTCAACGTGACGCGGTGAGGGCAAGTGATATTACGAGAAACGTTGCGAAGAGAAGAAAAGGCCTCAGGTAAGGCGTACAAGCGATAATCCCCAGGCAGACGAGAAAGTCCCAAATTGACCAGCCGTGTGCGCACCTCCTCCCCTTGGTCATTGGTATGACGGGTGGCGATATGGCCACGATGCGTTAACGCTTCGGTATCGGGAGAGAGGGCTTGCAGGTTCAAAGGCTCTAACGGGTTGTAGCCTTTTTCCTTTGGCCGGTCTTGTCGTTTATCAAAGTTTAAGATATCACTCACATCGGTCAGCAACATCTCAGGCGTGACGGGCAGTAAATCAAAACCAAGCTGCGCCAGTCCTGTCTCTAGAGTCATTCGCGCATCAAGCAGCTCTTGTGGGTCTTTTTCCGTGGTGGAGACAAAAAAGAACGCGTCGTAATCGCGCAAATCAAAGCGATTGTTTTTTTGTCGGTGTAAAAAACCGTGCTGCGCGGCGTAGTGGGCGTAAATGGCGTCATCGTTAGCCAGCTTCTGGCAGATACCGCCTCGCTGACTGAGTAGAGCTTGGTTTCCTTCGAGATAGTGCGCCACTCGGTTGTGACCAAACAGCTGCACTTGATAGTCCCATTTATCCCCTGCTGGCAAATCCCCCATGAGGTGGCTTAACGACTGAATTAAATCGTCGTTAGCGCCCCCAAGGACACTGATTTTAAAGCCAAAACCGCGAGAGTGGG
>NZ_JBFSTC010000151.1:3710-6506 GCF_041466605.1 Vibrio sp. 10N.247.310.17
AGCCAGCAATGGATCTAATGGAAAGCCTTCCAAAAAGACAATATTGACGATGGCACCAGGATTGACTTCCACTATCGGATGATAGAGTTCGGCCAGTTTGATGTAGTAGTCCGCCAATTTGCTGCCAACGCTCTCCGTGGCGCCGCCAAGCAGATTCAAGCCAATTTTATCGCTGTTGATGCTTTGACTTGGGCCGAGCGCCGTCGGTGTCGTGGTTTGTGCCAGCGCTTTACCTGCATCCCCTACGCCTTGCAAGATCCCCGCAATGCCGGCCATTTGAACGATCTTACCGTTTTTCAAAATGGTGGTACCGCGAATACCATTGCGACCAAAGTTAAACACGGTCGCATTGACGGGGATATCGAGAATATCGCCATTGGGTTGTATGCAGCTCATTCTACTGGTGCGAGCGACGCCGCGGCTGGATGAGATCTCACCGTAGACGGCGCCGGTGATCGTGCAATCCTTCAATTTAGAGGCCTGACCGTTGGGTAAGACCCCCTGATTGACTGTCTGAAAGACAATCGGTGAGGTATCCCCTTGTCCAGAGACGCCCCCATTAGCATCAGCGCCGCCGGTAATTACGGCGGTCACAAAGGTGCCGGTTGGCACGTAGTTATCGGTCGTGCGACGGGATTGTTTCTCCTCGACACTGGCTTGCCAGTGAAATTCAAAGCTATCAAAGGCATCACCACTAAAGGCCACATCATCTTGCTCTTGGTACTGGAACTCATTCACCTTGGCGTTATCCATGTTGCTATTAATGGCCGGTCTTGGGGGCAGTTTGTATTGGCCAAAGGTGTCTCCCTGGTTGGTCTCGATGCCGTGTTGAGTCGAAGGATCGCCTGCCTTGAGGGTTGAGGCTAATTGCGTCTCAAGCTGCGCCTTGAGCGCGTCAACTTCATCGAGCTTTTGTTGCATCTGCTGCTCAAGCTCTGTCAGTTGCGATTTTGTATCGCGCTCATTGGCCTTTTTAATGTTCTCTAACTCAGAGGTTAAGCTTTGTCCAAAGCGACTTAATGTGCCTTCAAACCGCGCTAAGCTTTGTTCTATTTGGTTGATTTTGTCTTGTTGAAACGTCAGGGCGGACTGGTTGTCTTTGTCGGTAAAATCATCGGTGACGACAGCGCCAAATCCGACATCTTGAATGCCCTTGCTTGGCGCTTGGGGAGACAGTGTTAACCGCCAAACAACAAAAGCCAGGGCGGTCAATATCAGCAATACCGTGAGCGTAATGGTGCGATTGCGCTTTCTTGTCACGGCATTGATCGTGCCGCCGTCTTCAAAGTCCCCGTCGGTGTCTTTGAAGACGCGTTTCTTAAAACGGCCCAAGGCGTCTTTTTGTTTATCGAGCATGGGTGGCGCCTCCTCCAGTAATGAGATAGAGCGTGGTAGTTTGCCCAGGTTTTAATTGATAGGCATCGAGCGCGGCTGAGCGTGCGGAATAGCTGTAGAACTGCGCGGTGGTCAGCGCCATGTCACTGCGGCTTTGATTTTTGAGCTGATAAACCACCCCAGAATAATGACGGCCCACGAAGACCGTTTGAGGGATGATGGCCAGTGACGCTTCATCTTTGGGTAAGGTTTTGGGGTCAACGTCGTGACGTTTAAAACCAGCAATGGGAGCGCCATCATGGACAAAACGTATCATGGCTTTGGTGAGCGCTGTCATGGCGGCGGGATAATCCGCCGCCTGCTCAATCGGGCTTTGCTGCTCTTTGTAATTTTGCGACCAAACAAACTCCGTGACCAAAGATGGTGTAGCTTTGGGGGTAATAAACAGCGCAAACAATCGCCCTTTCTCTGTCGTCAGGTGCGCGGTAAACGGTAAGGGAAGGTTAATTTTTAAGGTGATGGAGCCGGAAGCGTCTTTTTGGTTGCCCGTTGAGGTGCAAAACCCTTTCGGGCAGACGATCGAAATAATACGGTCATTGTTGACCAGTAAACGGTTCACGTTAATGGAAGAGAGTGACAAGGGGATCGTGTCGCCTTCGTCAAACTCATAGCTCACCATGGCGGCATTTTCAGCCAGGGCAAAAGAGGGGATGAAAAAGACCACCCAAAGCGCGATGGATAAAAAATAAGGGTGCCATTGCTGCGATGGGGTGAATGATTGCTCATAAAGATTCATCGGTGTTGACCTCGACTTCTTCAATGGAGAGTAAACCTATGACGCCTTGGTCATAGCTAAAGTTGACTTGATACCACTTCATCTCCGGATCTAGTGCGCGTTGGCCTACGTGCTTTTGGAGTTTCCCGTAGAGTTGTACTTGGAGAGTGTCGAGAGAAATTCGGACCAACTCGACAGAAAATTGGCTGCTGATGTTATCTTTTTTAACCACCGTGGCTTCTCGAAGCAGCTTAGGTTGAACGTTGTACCAGCTTGTCTCGTCTAAATATTCAAGTAACTGACCAAACTGACGTCCAACGCTTGCCGGCGTGATGTTGAGTTTCAGGTAGAGAAGATAATCCGCCATTTGCTCAAGATAAGGTTCATCGACCGCGCCATCCGAAACCGTAAAGGCTTGAGAGAGGGTGGGCGGGACTAGGGTTCGGCTTTGATGGGTAAGGGCTTGATAACTGGTGTAACCCAACACCAGGTTAGTGATAAGCATAACAAGAAAGCCTGCACTCAAAAAAAGATTGAGGAGGCTTTTGACGGCCAGCTTATCCCGTTTAACAAACGGATCCATGATGAAGGGTCTCCTTAGAAAATCCAGTAACGACGACAGGCTGAGGGGGTACGCTTAAAGAGGGTGGGATGGACAAAGGAAGCCCCCCACCAATAAAGTGACA
>NZ_JBFSTC010000152.1:0-6412 GCF_041466605.1 Vibrio sp. 10N.247.310.17
GAGAAGCTGCTTAATAAGCAAGCAAATGATGACAACTACCTTGAAAAACACCGAAACTTTGATGTCATTGTTGGGTTTTTAATTAGCACTATCCTTGCAGCCGTTGTTATAGCATTTTGTTTGATATCAAAAGAAGTTAATAATAAAGTTCAAATAATAATTAGCTATCTTTCGTGTTTTATTATGCCTGTGGTGGTTCTTGAATCATCAATGACTATTTCATTCATACCTGAGTATTATTATTTAATACAGGCGCTATTCTACTTGTCTCATGCTTCTTTTGTATTAGCATGTGTTTATGATCTTGGAGAATTAAGAGTTATTAATTTGGGCGATTATAAGAAATTGTTGTCTAATTCTGATAAAGATTTCATGACAGGATTGTATAATCGAAAATCCATAGAATATAAAAAGGTCATTGAGAGTTCTCGTTGCTATTATTACATTGATGCAAATCAATTGAAGTTTCTCAATGATAGTCAAGGTCACCATGTAGGTGATCGAATGATAATAAATTTAGCTATGCGCTTCAAAAAAATAGCCGCACAAGGCATAGGGAAGGCGTATAGAGTCGGTGGCGATGAATTTGTATTAATTTGCCAAACGTCGGTTTCCAAGGAGTTACTTGAATATTTGTTGGAACAGAACCTCACCCAAGAAACAGAAAACGCTCTAAGCTTTAGTTTTGGCCGTTATCGAAGTGGTCCTAATGAATCTGTCGAAGATTGTATTTACAAAGCTGAATACTGTTGCCGTAAAGCAAAGTCCAACAATGAATCTTACCAAGACTGGCAGCAACAAGACGGGGTCATGCTCTATAGCTTACCGAACCTTAGAGTAGAAGCAGTTGAATTACTTAACTCGGATAGGTTGCTTTGCTTTGCTCAAAAAATTCATTCTTTAAAGGGTGTTGCTTCGAGCTATGAGTTACTGTGTCGTTTAAAAATGGAGGACGAAGAGGGACGTGAAAAAATAGTTTCTGCTGGTGAATTGCTCGATGTTGTAGCCTCTCATGGGCTTGAGAAGGAGCTCGATTCTCGTATGCTTACTTACGCAATTAGCTTACTTGAGCACTATTCAACTATTCAATTGTCATTAAACTTCTCAGTTAAAACCATTTTCGATATGAGTGTTATCGATCGTTTATGTCATCTACCCCCTTATATCCGTTCCCGTTTATGTGTTGAAGTGACTGAGCTTGTTTTTTATCGTGCAGATGAGAAGTTTCGAAAAATAGTAGAGCGACTACAACACCACCAGATCATAGTTGCCTTAGATGATTTTGGTTCAGGTTATTCATCGTATTCAATTTTATCTGAAGGCTGTTTTGATACGATCAAGCTTGATGGTTCGCTTGTTGAAAATATTAACAGTTCTGATTTTAAGAAAAAAATGGTGCACTCATTAGTTGAGTTGGCAGAAATGAGCCAAACTAAAGTGGTTGCGGAACGTGTTGAAACAATTGAAGAATTAAGAATGTTAGAAGCGTTAGGCATTGACTTCATTCAAGGCTTTTATATTCATAAGCCAACTTTAGCCATTGAGATTTTTGATAATATGGCTAAAGAGGCGCGGGAATCAGAAAAAGCTGAGCGCAATCTAATTTGTGGTTTAACAAGTTAACTCATGTGTGGTCATTAGAATGTGAATAAAAGGAGTGTCGATACTCCTTTTATTAATTCTGTTGATTCTTTGGATTCTATTGCTTCAGTTCATCTTCGAATATCTTGTCTCTCATTTTCCAAAAGCGCCCGACTTTACGTGCAATGACGAATTGAGGTGGGCGGAATCTATGTTGGTGAGCGACCACCTTCGTCGGTGAAGCTTCCTCAAACGGTCTGTGTCTGTCGGCAAGGTGAGGGCGAACAAACTGATCCTTAAAGTTCTGCTTCTGTTTCTTAGTGGTTAATGACCAAAACTCATGCACTTGTGCTTGGTTTTCACCTCGGTAGGTAACCTTAAGTTGTGATTTGCCTTTGTCGTCCTTGAGAACGTTAAGGTCCATTTCTAAACACTCAAACACCAACGCATCTTTGAGGTTTAACGCCTCCTTAAGCTTTTTATCTGGGTCGACCAAGGTGGCATCACACTCATGACAAATGCGCGCGGCAATGTCGTTGTCAGCGCCGCATTCACCACAATACTTAGCACGAAAACGATAGTTACAGTGCTCGCGTTCGCCCGTGTCTTCATCGGTAAAGTAGCCTTGGCATTTACGACCAAAGTGTTCGAGTAAGAAGCCGTTGCTGTCTAGCTTGCCCCAGAAGTTATTATTGAAGCCGCAAGCAGGGCAGGGAATAGTGATGATTTCACTGTCTGAGTCAGGCTTTGGGTCTCCGACCTCTGGTTGGTAAAGGTCGTAACTGTTGCCCGCATAGTCGAGCACTAAACACTCTTTTTTACCCGGAGATAGGCGTAAGCCACGGCCAACGATTTGTTGGTACAAGCTAATAGATTCTGTTGGGCGCAAAATCGCGATTAAATCCACATGGGGCGCATCAAAACCTGTGGTTAATACTGACACGTTAACCAAGAACTTGATTTTACGTTCCTTGAAATCATTGATGATTTGATCGCGCTCTAACGTAGGCGTGTCACCAATCACGATGGATGATTGACCTTCGGGTAGTAAGCTCAGGATCTCTTGTGCGTGTCGAACGGTGGCTGCAAATACCATGATGCCAAGCTTGTCTTTGGCCAGTTCAATGATTTGATCGACAATTTGTGGGGTAGCACGCTTCGATTGCTCAATCACCATATCGAGTTCTGATTCTTTATAGCGCCCCGTACTTGCCGGCCTTAGTTGCGAAAAGTCATAGCTCAAAACGGGCGCATCGATCATGCGTGCTGGTGTTAGAAAGCCTTCGTCCAACAAGTAACGAATCGGCAGTTCGAAAATACAGTCTCTGAAAAATCTCTGCTCTTCAGAACGCACTTGGCCACGGGTGTGATATTGGTAAAGCCACCCCATACCAAGACGATAAGGCGTCGCGGTCAATCCAAGCACTTTTATACCCGCATTATTTTCACGTAAGTGAGTGATCACTTTTTGATAGCTGCTGGTCTTTTCATCTGGTACGCGGTGGCATTCGTCGATAACCAACAGTGAAAATTGGTTAGAGAATGAGTCAAGGTTTCGAACTACAGATTGAACCGATGCGAACACCACTTGTTGGTCTGTCTCTTTACGCCCTAAACCGGCAGAGAAAATTGAACCTTTTAGCCCATAACCTTCATACTTTTCATGGTTTTGCTCAACGAGCTCTTTTACGTGCGCAAGCACTAGAACACGACCTTTAGCGAGCCTTGCTAGCTCTGCAATCACCAGGCTTTTTCCTGCGCCTGTAGGCAATACAAGAACAGCCGGTGTTTGGTGTTTTCTGAAGTAATGAATCACTGATTTTACTGAGTCAGCTTGGTACGGGCGGAGTGTATACATATCGTGTCTTGTAAAATGAAAAACAAATAGTGTGAAATAGCTCAACTAATTGAGCAAAGGTGACTATAATACCCGACTTAGATTAGTTGAGGTATTCATGCGTTTAGATAAATTTCTGTGCGATGCGTTAGGCGTCACTCGAAGAGAAGCAACACACTTATTAAAATCAAAAGCAGTGACAGTAAATGATGTCATTCAAAAAAGCGGCTCACTTAAGGTAACTGAAGAGTGCGTTGTGGAATGGCAAGGCAATGAACTGAATGTTCACGGCCCGCGTTACATCATGCTTTACAAGCCAGAAGGCTTTGTTTGTTCGCATGAAGATGGTTCAAATCGCACTGCGTTTGAATTACTCGATGAAATCAAAATGGACAAGCTGCACTTTGCAGGTCGTTTAGATGTTGATACAACGGGTCTTGTCTTAATGACAGACGACGGTAAGTGGTCTCACCGCATCACATCGCCAAAGCACAAGTGCGAGAAGATGTACCGAGTGTGGTTGGTTGAACCTGTTGAAGACGATTACGTTGAAAAGTTCAAAGAGGGCATCCAGCTTAAGAGCGAAGACGGCCTAACACTTCCAGCACACCTTGAAGTACGTGCAGAGCGTGAAGTGTTGCTAACGATTCACGAAGGAAAATACCACCAAGTAAAACGCATGTTTGCAGCACTTGGTAACAAGGTCGAAGCACTGCACCGTGAACGTATTGGTGAAATCGAGATGGACGAGTCTTTAGAGTTGGGTGAATACCGTTACCTAACACAAGAAGAAGTAGACTCTATCTGGAAGTAATCTTTTCTACCGTAGATGTGGCCGACCAAGGATAGCGTCGGCTGATTATTTTGACTGGTACTAGGACAGTTTCAGCCATTATTACTATATGTTCATGTATGTGTGCGCATATTCGTGTATCACTGTGCGTATTCGTGTATTGCTGTGTGTGTATTCGTTTGCTGCGTGCATGCTCGTGTTCAAATAGAACTTAGTACTTAGTCGGAGAGTTATGCAAACGTCTACCTCACAGACCCCAAGCTCACAATCACAAACGCCTCAGTTAGGTTGGATGCTATTTTTGGTTCTGGGCGCTATTGGTGCTTTAACACCACTCGCCATCGATATGTACCTACCTGCAATGCCAACGATCGCCAAAGATCTCGGCGTTACAGCAGGGGAAGTGCAAATCACACTTACCGCGTATACCGCAGGTTTTGCATTAGGTCAGTTGTTACATGGTCCGTTAGCCGACAGTTATGGTCGCAAGCCTGTTCTACTGATTGGTGTATTCTTTTTTGCGGTCGCGTCTGTTGTGAGTGCGACGACTCATGGCATTGAAGCGTTAACGTTAGTTCGTACCGCTCAAGGTTTTGCAGGTGCGGCGGCGGCGGTCATTATCCAAGCGGTTGTGCGTGATATGTTCGACCGTGAAGATTTTGCAAGAACCATGTCGTTCGTTACCTTAGTGATGACGGTTGCGCCATTAATTGCCCCTATGATTGGTGGTTATTTGGCATTGTGGTTCGGCTGGCGTTCAATCTTTTGGGTGTTGGCTATTTTTGCGGTTATCGTGATTCTTGCGGTTATCATTAAGATCCCTGAAACACTGCCTGTTGAAAATCGTCAGCCATTGCGCTTTAAAACGACGATTCGCAATTACGCTCGTTTATGTAAAAACTCGACCGCTATGGGCCTAATTTTCTCGGGTGCGTTCTCGTTCTCTGGGATGTTTGCATTCTTAACCGCAGGCTCTTTTGTCTACATTGATGTCTATGGAGTACGTCCTGACCTGTTTGGTTACCTGTTTGGTCTGAACATCGTTGCGATGATTCTGATGACGACAATTAATGGTCGAATTGTTAAGAAGGTTGGCTCTCATACCATGCTGAGAGCCGCGCTGGTCATTCAATTATTAGCTGGCGTCGGTTTACTGGTTGGTTGGTTATTGGATCTCGGGCTTTGGGGTATTGTGCCGTTTGTGATGCTATTTATTGGCACCATTTCTACTATCGGCAGTAACTCTATGGGTCTATTGCTCAGTGGTTATCCAAACATGGCCGGTACGGCTTCATCGCTTGCGGGAACATTAAGATTTGGTACTGGTTCTGTCGTTGGAGCTATCGTTGCGATGCTGCCAAGTGACAGTGCTGGATCTATGGCTATGGTAATGGCTGCGTGTGCAGTAATGTCAGCGTTACTATATTGGACATTAGGAAAGAAGGCATAATGTCAAAATACTATATTGAAATTCAGAAGTTAGTGAATGATGCATTAGGCGAGCTTTACGCTCTGCACAAAGCAGGCAAAGCGATTGATGCGCCTATTGCGAACAACCTTTATTTAGTTCGTTGGGTAACGAAGGCGATTAAGGCTCAGTCTTATGATCGTGTGATTGTGCCTGACTTGGTTCGCTGGCAGAAACAGGGCCGTTCAAAGGGCAATAACTCTGATTTAACTTTTACCTTTAAACGTATTTCTGCGTTTTACGGACGTTTTTTCCCTGAAGGCGAAGAGCCTAAAGCGCTAAAAGACAGTGATGTTGAAGCGTTCATGGACAAAATGTACGAGATGGGTTGGAGTGTATCAAGTGAAGACGAGCTAACGACTGGCGGCAAAATTCAGTTCTTCACTGATGGTGAGCACTCTTTTGCACTTTGTGGCAAACAGTGTGACGACTCTTTCGACGGTGAGCTAATGGTAAAACCAATGAACTGGTTTGTTCGTGGTAACCACGCTGAGTTTATTCAAGCAGCGATGGAAGCAGGTTTCATGCTTCACAAAGTCACTGACTACAAGTCAGCGGTGAAGTATCACGGTGAATACATCGTTTACCCTGCTAACCAAGGCAACCAGCTAGCTGAGATCCCAATTAGCGTTATTGGTTAATCTCGTGACAGTTAAAAATATAAAGACCGCCTAAATGGCTAACACTGATCATTTAAGCATTTTCCTGATCAGTTGAACGATCCTACAGATGG
>NZ_JBFSTC010000153.1:0-6319 GCF_041466605.1 Vibrio sp. 10N.247.310.17
AAACCGGCAACCGTTAATAGCGGTTCTAGGGTTCAAATCCCTATCCCTCCACCACTTTTAAAGATTAAACCGCTGTTTTTACAGCGGTTTTTTCGTTTCTATACCTCAAAAGTCGACAAATACAAAAGGATAATACAGATGTATTTGTTGAGACTTCCAAATAGCGTGTATTACACACGTGTGGCAACTCCCCTTTCTCTTCGTTCAATGGGTTACCCAAAAGAGATCCGCTTCTCTCTGTTTACACGTGAAAGACGAGTAGCGTACCTACGCAATGTCGAGCACACCAAACTGATCTTTGCTCTTTTCACCGATGCTGATTCCCAGCAGCTTCCTTACAACACATTTAAAGCTCAGTTGAATGAACAGGTAAATCAACTTCGGCAACAATTCCAGCAAGAAAGTAGTGTGGATATAGCACTATGTAAGTCTCTTCCTATCAATAAAGAAACCAAGCCAAATAACACTGCGGTTCAGGTGGATGAACAGACTCTAGATAGATTTATTGCGTCTAAGGCGTTAGAGAAAGTAACGAACTTAACTCTTAAACAACTTCGGCAGCGCTGCGGTGATTTCTTAGCTTTTTGTAAAAAACTTGAGGCGGCCAAAATTTCTAGCTCGGTTGCCATGGCATATCGTGACGAATTGCTTTGCCGTGGGCTAAGCCATAAGACTCTAAAAGATTACTTAGCTGCTAATAAACAATTTCTCAACTGGTGCGTAGCGCATGAGCTCTTACAGAGTAACCCTTTCACTCAAGTCAAGCTCCCAAGTAAGTCAGGTTCGGCTTCTTCCCAGCGTACTCGCTGGGGTATTTCAGAGTTAAAGCGTCTATTTAATAGTCAGGCATTTAAACAACAGGGCGAGTCCTTCCGCTGGGCTACGATGGTTATGTTTAGGCATGGTTGTCGTCCATCAGAATCCTGTCAGCTTCGAGTCAAGGATATTCAGTTTGATGAGCCGATACCTACCATTCACTTCACCGAGGCTGGTGATAGACAGCACCTCAAAAACTCGTCATCAAATCGGCAAGTACCCATTCATCACTGCCTGTTAGAAGATGGCTTTTTAAATTATGTCCGCGAGCGTAAACAGCAAGGCTGCATTCAACTATTTGATTTTACGCCTCGTGGAGAAGATTTTGACTGGTCGAAAGACTATAGAGATATGATGGGTGATGTATTGACAGCTTGTGGCTTTAGGGCTGGGAATCGCCCAACTGCTTACTCGTTTAGGCATACCTTTATTGATGAACTTAAAAGATCGGGTGTTCCAGAACACATTGTGTCACAGATTGTAGGACACAGGCACAACAGCATGACTTTCGGGCATTATGGTTCAGTACTTGAACCTGAGCATCTTCGTGATGCAGTAAATAATTTCACGCTTAGCTTGGAATAAATATATGCCTCTTCATCCTATGCTATCTGGTTAGATATCAATCCTTTAAATGAATTATTATAACTTAAATAATTGTTTTTAAAGGATTGTTTTTATTTTCAGTGTTGACAGAGACGATGTTGTTGACGTAATCTTTTGGTACGTTCTCTGTACGGTTCATCGTCAGTCCCATTTCGGGCAGTTGATAGCGTTTACTCTTTTATCGCGAACAGAGCTCAGCACTATGTCTTTAATTAACTGTGCCCTCATGTCAAAAAAGAGTTATCCATGTGGGGCGGAGTTGATTACGATGTCTAATGCTAAAACCTTTCCAACCACTATTGATGAAATGCACGAACATGATGTATGTAGGGACATACTGCTTCGTTACCGACTCAATAAGCGTGATACCGAACCACTAGACAAATATTTTTCTCATTGCATTGCGGTGAGATTCCTAACCTATAGTAAGCTTAAACATTGCTCCCGAACATTGCCTGGTTATCACTCTACAGTGGTGGCTATACGGCGTGCAATTGCCTCGTCAGATTACGAGGTTGGGAGTGGTTTTCCTCCGAGCATCAGATCTATAGAGCTGTTAGCAACGAAAATCTGTCTGTATCTCAAACAAGACCATAAATATACTGTCAAGGAAAGTTTAATACGCTGCTTTCTAGCTGATGTTTATGGATTTAGCGCGTATACAGAACTTAGCGCGTTCATTACGACGCATAATGAAATCAGGGATAATAGTTTTAAACACAAAATCCTGTTATTTCCAGTTAATCAGCGGACGCCTTGGGATCGAGTGACGCTTATCAGACAGTTTGATTCATCAGGCTACCCTATTCGCATGCATAAAATCCGCAGCAATGATGGTTATTACTGCATTATCGATATCCTGCCCTCTGATGAGAACTATCTGCTAGCCATGCCATACCAATTTACTTCAGTGAGAAACGCACTAGAAGCACTAACCGCCTGGTTTCTTACTAGGTACGGTAAGACTCATTGGGAATGCGCAGTGCGATATGAGCTGGCAGCTAGGAAGCTTGATTCGATATCTGTATCGAAGCACTCGGATTTAGCAGCAGTCTAAATTTTTGCGAACAGATCTAACAGTATACTAGGGCCCCACCATGCAGGGTTCAGTGTTGTTCAAGTGGGCTTTTGGCTAATAGTTTCAGTTGGTTACTACAAAAAGCTCTTCGTGAGTATTACATTACTGAGCTGCTAATGAGTGAGAATTAATCAATGGGTATTGAGATTTACGCATTCAACACTGTACGCCAGCAGGTTCCAGGCTCTAGTCTGCCGAAAAACGTAGAGGTTATTGAGAGCGTTGACATTGAGGCGCTGAGCTGGGACACATCAACTAGTTATGTTGGGGAGAAATGCGAACACTCAATAGCTTTTGGCTTTAGACGTTTCACTCAATTCATTGGTTTTTTGAGTGTATTAGACAGTGAGTTTTCTCTCTCATTGGAGTTACTATTTCCACACTCAGATGGAGTGATCCCCCACACTGCTTGTGTGGATGCATACTTTAATCAGATTCTACCAATTATCGATGACATTCAATCGCTTAGTGTAAGAGCCTACGTATATTACTATCCTAAAAATGACTATGATGAGGGTGATGAATATCTGGCAAACATGTCCTGTAGTGAGACTAGAGAGCTACTCGATTATTTCGCTAACAGAAAATCTGAGTTTAGTGATTTTCTACAACTGTTGCAGTTTGCCTCTCATAACGAAGGGTTCATTAGTTATGGCTAGTCACTGTGATGAACAAGTGGTTTCTACAACCCGAAGATCAGCTCCATGACGCTGTCGAGGCAATGATGCTATTTTGGACTCCTGATATAACAACACATCTAAATTGTTGGTTAAATTCAGCAACTGAGCAGGTTGTGCGTTGTGAGGTCGCCCCGTGGAATGGGACTCAGTCGCCAGAGTTTGAGCGATGGATTTCAAGAGAAGACACTCGAATGTGCATCCCATTAGCTATCCATGCTCAGCAAATAGACCAGATCATTGGTGTCGTTTGGAAGCTTGTATCACCTGATCAAAAACTAGTTCGCGAGTTTATTGAAAACAACTCCCAGTTTCGTAGGGATGAACTCATCAGGCAAATCAATTCTGAAATTCAGCCAGATCTCAGCATTTATGATTGTATCGACCTACTATCTAAACTACGTATCGAGGTTGTTGTACTATGCCTTCGAATTGTCGACTCAGTACCTGGCTATTTGGTAGCCTGGTTGAGTTATATACAGCAATATACTAGTTTTAAAATCATTATCTTGCACGCAAAGAATGCCCGAAGTCTGAAGGCACTAAAGTCCTTCCGGTGTATTCAATTGCCAGCTCTATCCAAAAGTGACGTGATAGAATCATGCTGTAATGCAGTGAATGAATTGACGGGAAAGCGCATGCAACGCTCTGAGTTGGATGCCGCATTTTCTCAAAGCAAATCCCTAAAAGAGTTCACGTCAATAATCCAGACGGCAACGTTGTATCAATGTTCAGTAGAATCGCTGCCTCTGGCACATGGTCGACACCCAAGCTCAACCTCGAAGTGTGAAACTCAATGATAAAAAGTTCTAAAAAATAACGTATTGATAAAAAAAGATAAGACAAAAAGTTATAATAAGTAGCTAATATTATTAGCATTTTCGGTTGTGCATTTCTCTTTCTACGCATGTATGCTGTTCTCAAAATGAAGAGCAGTAAGATAGCTGCCTAAGAGAAACAAAGTGAAAATTAAACAGCAGGAAACCATTAGAGAAGCTATAGATAAAAACCTAGATTTTCGTAAACATACCGTCGCGCCATCTACTCTAAGAGCCGACAAAAGCAAAGCTCAAAAGCTGAAGGCATACCTACCTAATCGTCCAGTGGGTGAATTCACTCATAGTGATATACACGACATCGTTAACAAACTGCATCGCCGATACAAGAACAAAACTATTAACGAATACTTGAGCATTCTCAGGGCTGTTTTTAAACGCGCAAAACGTGATGGAGTGATAGAAATAGATCCGATGGAAGGTATTGATAATCTAAGTGTCGTCAACTTAGAGCCAATGCCATTTGAGAAATCTGAAATCAAAAAAATGTACGATGCACCTGTGAAATGTATCAGCGGTAAACACGCGAGCTTGTTAAGCATTCTAATTGGCGCTCGAATTGGAGAAATGCTTGCTATTGGTTGGGATGATATCGACTGGCACCGTAAAGTGCTGCGTATTCGACGTGCAAAAGTACTGAATGATTATAAGGTGCCTAAAACCTCTAGGTCAGTTAGGGAAGTTGAGCTTAATGAAATAGCGATTAATCTACTGAAGCAACAGCAAGAGATTACAGAAAGCAAATGTGCTCGCTCAATCTCTGTTTTACAGGCTGATAATAAAACATGGGTAAAGGAAAAAGTCCATTTTGTGTTTTATAACATTGAGACGAATCAACCCTTCTTGAATGCTAAGCAATTTAGCAAAACCTTTTTTACCCCTTTCTTGCAAGAAGCTGGGATTAAGCATCGTGGTGTCGGCCAATTGCGCCACACCTATGCCAGTCAGAATCTAACAGCGGGAATTAGCAAAGACTGGTTAGCGCAGCAAATGGGGCACACCAATACCCATATGATAGATAGACATTATGGCCGCTGGATGCGCAAGGATGCACCTGACTACGCAAATGCGGCAGCGAGCCACCTTGCTGATGTCCTCGGTCACTCAGAATTCACACACATAGAGCCGCGAGACAAGCCCGCGAAAAATCAGCCAGAAATCCTGTCGTTGTTGCAGGCTCTCATACAGGATAAGCCTGAGCTCAAAGCAGCACTTCTGAACGCGGGAGATGCATCATGAACATTGAACGCGTGGTCACTTTCGTGGGCAGCCATGGCAGTTTAACTGCCATGAATGGCACCATTGGTGCCAAAATCGTCCACTTAAAAAGTGGGACGCTACAGCAACCCGCGGCGCTCCCGTCACACTTTTTGTTCCAAAAAGATGAACGTGAGCTGCGGGCCAGAGAAGTCTCTCTGGGCTCTCTACCATACTCACCCCTTCGGGGGTGAGTATGAAGGAAATTCGATTCTTTCATCGACGCTTTAACTTCACATCAAAACCTGCTGATAGAGTTAAATGCGAACATTCGCTTGCCCATTCATTGCGTATTGCTCCGCCAATAGCTGCTAATAAAACTAAGAAGTTGGAGTGGAATGAGGAGCTTGCAGATTCCAACTTAATTTGGCTTGGTTCAAATATTTTGCCTTTGAACTCAGTGTCTGAAGAGGAGCGTCTGGAGCTGTTATATCAATTCGCACCACAGCCTAAAATTCGTAATCAGTCCAAACTGCAAACTCAGCAGCGGCAATATCGCCTCAAAATTAAGAAAGCTATAGAGAGTGAAACGAGCAAAGGTAACGTCGATGCTGCTAAGTTTTTGCAAGATGTCTTAAATACAAAAGGTCATGTTTCGTACTCTCGCATAGAGCAGTTTAAAAAGCTTCCAATGCAAAGGAAAGGTCAACGCATCAAAATGCTCGAAACGTATTTGAACGCATACAACCAATTACAACAACGGCCAGCCGCTAATCATGTCTTTCTGCAAGAAGGCATCTTTAAAGTTCCACATCGGTGGGATGTTGGCACTGATGTTATCAGCGTTGAGGAATACATGCTCTTTACGCAAAAATTTTTGGACGACCATTTCCCTGATTATCCTATTCGCGCAATCATTGCGCATGACGATGAGCGTAGCATTGAAGTAACTACTGGAGCACATACTCACTATTTTATATCAGGTCAAAATAGCCAGACAGGTAAATATGACTTAAGGAAGACTCAGATTAGAGTAGTTAATGAGTACATCAGTTTGATCCGCACCAGAAGTTTTGGACACTGAGTTAAGTGAGTACAATCACTAACGA
>NZ_JBFSTC010000154.1:0-6302 GCF_041466605.1 Vibrio sp. 10N.247.310.17
CGCGATGATAAAAGCGTTGAACAAGCTCACTGGGTTAGGTATGCCTGAAACTTGCTGTATTGACTAAGAAACGCACGAAATGGGGCTGCTCTGTCTCTAACTGAATTACGCAACAAAGCCGTGCTGATGACACGCAAACTTGTCACCTCGCGATTCAGATAAAATGAGTTGTAACTTTATCTACCCGTTAGCTACATAAATTTCACATTAATTAAAGCCAGATCAATATGAACATTTTCATTGCAATCATGTAAAGCATGAACCTTATCTTTAATTAAATGCATATTTTCAAAAATATTATTCAGCTCGTTATGGTCAAATTTATCCTTTGGTAAGGACACGCCTAGACATAGTTCTTCGTTGTTTAGTCCAATCCAGCAGCTTCCAAGTAAGTCCCGCTGCATATTTAAACTTAACCAATCACTCATCTTATATTGGTCTACAATGACATGTAGAGGGGTATACAAGGTAAATAAATCTGATTGCTTTGGCGATTCTAGAACCCAAAGGCTTTCCTGATTATCGATTATTTCAATCGCATCGGATTCAACGGGGATCTCAATTCCCCATAGTTCAGCAAGTTCTGATAATACGGCTTCAAATTTCAACATTACACCTCAATAATTTACTTTGCGAAAACAAGGGATCACGTGCGATCATCAAGTTTTGTTTTTAAGCTTTGCTCTGTAGCCATTCGTTCGAACTTAGCAGTGCATCTAGTTGCTTTTTCGCTGGAGAGGCGATGGTAAATGGCCCCAATTTATAACTTTGGCAATCTGATTTTAGTGATTCAACTTGCTTTGCCACTAAATATTGCATCCAAGGTTTATTCGATAGGTCGGTTAATTTCATTGCCTCCGAACTGGTTGATATATCGTCTTTCAGTGCCTGTAAGTGTGAAATATCCATATATTGATAAGACAGACGTTCAGCTTCGTTTTCGGCACCTTTAGGGTGAAACAGCTGAATTAGTCGGCTTCTCCAACTTGGTTTTGGCTCTAACAATAGAGGTTTTAGATTCGTCAATTTTGCCATCATTCTATCTACATCAATATTTAATGGGTTAATGCCGAGTGTGTTTACATTGGCGACTTCGGCTTCATTTGGAAGTTTTTCGATATGGAAGCCAATGTTCTGATTTAACCTTGATAGGTGATTCTCGAATGAGTCTGTCTTTTCTTTGATTACAAAATTACTGCTTACAATGTTATCAAAGTCCCCAATACCGTAGGTTTTGTTCGTATCGAATAGCGTGTGTTTACTTTGATCATTTACAGGTAAATCTATGCTAGGGCTTAGTTCTTTAAACACTGTTCCTTGCCCTCTAAATTCTGTTTTTCTTTGTAGTTCGTTATTTTTATCAACAGAATTAGTTCTGTTCACTGCTTTTACTAAAGCTTTTTGGAAGTTACGACATTTTAAATCTGCTTCTGGAAACTCTTTTACATTAGACTGGTAGAGGTTAGTTTGAAGTTCAAGCTTTTGTAGCTGTGACGGTAATTGTTTCTGTTTTAGTGCATTAAGTTGTTCTTGTTCGCTCACTTCCTGTTTTACTACTTTTTGGAAGGTTGCAGCGGTTTCGGTAGATAAGTTGCTTTTTAATACCACCTTCAGTGTTGTAGGCAACAGTTGAGACATAGGACCTAGCGTAGAGGCCTTGTTAACTCTCAACATCTGCCCTAATGTTGTCTTATTTGTTAACGCTTTTTTTACTAACTTCCCTAAGGAACCATTAGGGGAGTGCTCTTCAGTTAGCTTACAAAACTTACTTGCAAATTCTTCAGCCGTTTTAGGTAATGATTCAAGTTGGTAACACCCATTAGAGTATGTCATTGACCAATCATAAGAATAGCTCTGTGCGTATTCAGCATGTTTAGTGCTTGAGCTAGCATATGCGTTAAATAGTGATTCAAATTCTTTCTTGATAGAAGTGCTCTCATGCTCATAATAGTTTTGTAACTTAACGTCTGTTACTTGCTCTTTAGTCGCGTTTTTTTGATTGTCAGCTTGCTTGCTCTTTTCTATGGTTGTTTTTTCTGATGAGCTTATGCTGCCCTTAGATGTCTCTAGGCTTGGTTCTGATGTTACTCCTAGTGAAGTAGGCGCGGTTTTTGATGTCACATTAGTATCTGACACAGGCCTATCAACTAAAGGTGATACGACCGATGGCGACTTGAGTTCGATAGTATCTTTATGGCCTTTCTTCGGTGCTAGAGAAATAATCTCGCTGAAAGATTGTTGGACTAGAGCTTTAAATTTAGGGTAGAACTCACCTTTAGTTGGAGAGTGTCCTTTTGTTATATCTGAAAGTAACTGTTTAAAGCCCCCGACTTTACTTGGAAGTGGGCAGGTGACGTTGAAATCTTTGCTTACCGTTACATTCGCAATGTTTGACAGTTCTTTTACTCTTTTCTTTTCACTGCCAGGTTTACTTATCAAATACTCGGATAAAAAGTTTTCTAGTTTTTGTGAAAAAGACATTTTGTTTTGCGAGTAGAATTCTTGTGTCCCTTTTGGTGATGTATAGGCGTGATTGAAATGAGACTTGCCAGTCGTTGGGCTTGCGACGCTTGAACCTATAGAGGTTTGTTTTGCTGATGAGGCATGTACACTTTTTACGATACTTTGAGTTGATTCTGCGTGGTTGCTTTTCTTTATTGCTGTTGAGTTCATCGGTTGATGAATCGCTGAGATAGTAGGCATTGTGACCTCTTAGAACCTATATAAACACCGAGAGGGTAGTATAGGTTAAGAGTGCCAAGGGGGGCTCTCAGTATTGGCCTATTTTTTTTATATATCGAAATGAAAGGGGGCGAGCTACCTCCTTACCTTGACTAAGAACAGCTAGATGAAGTAAAAACGATAATTTATAAGAACCAGTGATTTAGCCAGTTTGCTATACTCCCCCCCCCTCCTGCTGTAAGTATGCTTGCAAGCTGGCAACTCACTAAATCCAATAGAACCGTTACTAAGATCTGCTCTCGAAGACTTCAGGGGGTAAACACAGACTCTGACGACAGAGTCCGATCCTTGTTTACCCACTGCGGTGAATCCAAACACTTCGCAAAGAGCTTTACAGCATAACTCTTCTTGAGCATCAAGAACTGTTCAGGGGAACCTCACACTAGAGAGCTTAATTGCGTAACAAAGACGATTAAATTCATTTGTTCTTTGTGCTACACATCACGACAGTTTAGAAAATCAACAAAATAAAAGCCACTTTCGACATCGTAATTATACTATTTGTTGTTTACTAGCAAGATAAAACAGAAGGAATAAACGATGAACACATTACAAGTTCTAATAAAAGAGTTTTGTGAAATAAATGAACTACCTCCACTTTATTTTGCTGAAGAAAATCGTTGCCAATTATTAGTTGATGATCGTTACGTTATTTACTTTAGTGAGGCAGATCAAAACGATTTTGTTTTATCGGTGGTTTTTGGCGGTCTCGAAAAAAGCGGTGAACTGAGACTGAAAGGTCTTGAACTCATTGCGCATGCTAACTATTTCGGTATCGCGGATGGGAGCTTGACCCTTTCACTTGCACCAAATGGTAGGCAATTGGTTCTTGCGGGCAGAAAGCCGATTGAGTACTTAAACGCAGCGAGCCTATCAACTTGGTTTCACCTTCTAAATGAGCAAACCCTACTCTGGCAGGCTCGATTTGCAATGTTAGACCAAGACCCAACCCAATTTATCAATCCAGAACAATCCCACATTGAGACACTTAGAGTTTAAGGAGTTCACCCATGGTAATTTCAACTAGCCAAAGCCAGATTCCGAGCTTGGATCAATTTCGTACTGTCGCGGCACAAAAAGATAAGCGGGTGATCAGTAAGCACGGTAAAGCCAAAGAGCCGTCGACCTTTCATAAAGGGCAAAAGTTCACGGCAGTGAGTGACACCATATTGCGATCTACATATCAAAAGTACCACCAAGAAAATATTAAGACCCACCTTGATTTAAAACAGGCGCTGCTAAAAGAAGAAAAACCAGAAACGGCATTATTGGCATTCTCTCTTGTGAGCACAGCAGGGTATCGTGGCGAGCCTTTAACTGCGCGTAAGGTCCTCGAAGTCGTAAGCCTATTAGATGAAGTGAAGATTGACGATAAAGCTTATAAAAATCTAAAAAGCACGTTCGATTCGATCAGCAAAGACCCACGCTTACAAGTCAGCATCGAAAACCAATACCCAGGCAAAATGGACGGCTTAGGTGCTGAACTGCTTGAGATGGCAAAAGAAACAATCAAAGGGACTGGTATCAACGCAGTAATTAACTTGGCGTTACCAGGTGTTGGTTTGTTGATCGCCACGGGGCGTGAATTACATAAGTCGGCAGTCAATGGTGATGCTGAGGCGCACTATCACCAACTAGAACAGATTGCGCAATTGCCCGGTCATGACCAAAGGTTGGCATTGCCGATACAACAAGCATTAGCGCACGAGCACGCCACTCAATCTGCTGAAGGTGCGGTTGGAGCGACCTTAGGTATGGCGACGGGAAGCCTTGGTGCATTTGGTGTCACCTCTGTGGGCACAACTGGTGTCCTTGTTGTTGCAAAAGAAGCGCTAGGCAGTGTAGCAGCATCTGGCTTAATCACTGGTTCTGGGTTTGTAGCCGGTCAAGCGAGTTCCTACTGTCTGAACAACGAAGTTCAAGAGCAAATTCACCAAGAACCTATGTCTGGTGTGTTACCTCGAATTGAAGTGTCTAACAGCAAAGGGAAGTTCTCCTTTAGTATGCAAGATGCTGCATCAGGACGTGCTTTGATTGCGTACCTAGGCCCAAAAGAAGACAAATCTATGACATCACCTCAAGCACCGAAAGAAGCTCAGGATATGGAATTGGCGCGCTTAACGCTTAAGAAAATGTTGGGCTCTGATGCAAGTGAGAACTTGGTGCCAGATGTTGGATCAACGAATAAATTGAGTATCGAAGATACACCGAGCCAAACTGAGTCAGAGGCCAACAGTGCACTTAAGAAGTTGCTCAAAGAAGATTGGGACTGGCTAATGCCAGCAGTAAGATCTATCGACCAAGGAAAGGCACAGGATATCAATAAGACGTTGACTTACAAGCTCCCTCTAGATACACCGAACGGACGAGTATACTTGGATAAAAGCCCGAACCTCGATCAAGGCCAACTCTCGGCGCTAGAAAAGCTTGGTTCACCAAGTCAGCTAAGGTTGATGTACTTAGCAGAAGGCTGGATTTAATCGTCAATATCATACCCAAGTTATTGACGATGAAATTTTTCCGTTACACGCTCCCAAAGGACGAGTTCCCTTGGTTTGTATACCTTGTTTAACAGTTTTTGATTTAGAAGCATTGGCTCTACAAATTGTTGCCTCGCTTTCAAAACCCGACATTCTCGCCAAGCCAAGTATCTCGGGCAATAGATTTGAAAGAGGATAAGCAACTCAAGCTGAACTGAAGAACAGTTTCAATAGAATCATATATAAGGTTGGCCGTTGACGGATAGTCCCTCATTGTGTGCCAACCTTTGATATTCGAATAGCCTATTATTATCCGTTAATTTGATATCAGCGATGATTCCGAGCCTAGACGAGGTATTGAAAGGGCCCCGCGATAGTTAATCGCTATTGGCTTCGCAATCAAATGCCACTTAGCTTGTACTCAGTTTTTATCTGCCCCAACACGAGCTTATTTGATGAAGCATAAGCACTGATCATATGAATGGTGTCCGATAATGTATTCACGAATATCAAACCAGCCTTTTGCGCCCGCACCGCACATAACGAGCCAAAAAGGACTTCAAACAGGCAATCAGTAACACCCATTAAAGTAAAAATATGATCTAATTGAGGTCGTCGAACTCTTGCAGAAAATAGCTATGGATAGCCTTAATAAGACAGATTTTAAAAAACTAGCAAGCCAACAAAAAACCATTCAAATGAAGGTTTGTTTACTAGCACTTGCCCACTTCAAAGAAGGTCACTAGCACACTCAAATTGCTAAATACCTCAAAGTCAGTCGAACTAGTGTAAACAAATGGGTCCAGACATTTCTTGAAGAAGGATTGGAAGGACTTCAAGAGAAACCTCGCACAGGCAGGCCTGCATATCTCAATGTAGAGCAACGAAAACAACTCAGCGCGTTCATTAAGAAAGAAGCAGAGTCCCCTTCTGGCGGGCGCCTTGTCGGGAGCGATATACATGATTACATCGTGGAAAACTTTGATAAATACTACCACCCTAATTCTATCTATTATCTTCTCGACCACGGTGTTTTTCAAGGTAGTTGTCATCATTTGCTTGCTTATTAAGCAGCTTCTC
>NZ_JBFSTC010000155.1:0-6121 GCF_041466605.1 Vibrio sp. 10N.247.310.17
AATCACTGAACCGACGTGGCCTCCCGCGCTTATTCTGTTTGCTTTGCGCCCACCCGCTTATCGCTTCTTCATCAATCCAAAAGGTCAAAGAGCCACGGTTAATAAGTGATTGGTTGTATTGCTTCCAGTTGGTTGTTTTGTAACGTGGTTTAGGCATGAGGCTACGAGAGATAGTGGACGTAGCAGATCAGATCGTAGGTTCTGGATTTAGTTCCATTGAATTACGCAACAAAGCCCTTATCGATAGACAATAATCGTGCTGAACGTGCAATAAAACCGCTGGATATAGGCAGAAAAAACTAGCTCTTCTCGACCAACCCTAACGGGGCTGAAGTGAGTGCGATGCTTTACAGTGTTGTTGCAAGTCAGGAGGGTGGTTGGTATAGCCCTGAAGGAGACGCATGTAACTACGGTAATGCTAATGTGTCGACATCTGACCGTGGGACCTCTTCGTGGGGACAAGACCCAACGGCTCAAACCTGCTTAGTTTCAATCAAAAAGTATCAGGAAAAAAAACGAAACATTGATTGTTTTGAAGGTCCAAAAGTGGTTAAAGGGTAGCTGCTTGTAAGCTAAACCTCACTTAACAATGAGCTCTGACTTCATTACGTCAGAGCTCTTTGTTAAGTGCTATACAGACGAAGTGGCATAACGTTTCGGAGTTATACCAAAAGCACGTTTAAAGTTTCTTGTTAAATGGCTTTGATCAAAAAAGCCGCACTCTAAAGCGGTATTAGCACAACTATCCCCTCATTACCGCATTCTTCTGTCTGTCCCGAATCGCTTTCGATGTTAGCTTTGCGTGATCACCATGCCTGCCAAAGAGCATTTCAAAGCAAACCGTCAGGATTCCTTTGTAATATCAAAAGCTGGCTCTTCTATAGCAATGTGCAACTGGCGAAGCAGACTAAAGAGTTCGGGGTCGTTTAGTATCGGTGATTTGATAAAGGGCAAAACATCCTGATCCGACTGCTCAAAATGGCGTTGTACCATCGCTAGTTCAAAGTAAAACATTCTATACTTCCAACCAGTGTGACAACCAGCAAAACCAGTATGAACTTCAGCAGGATTTATCGTCACGATCTGGTTTTCAGGAATAACGATATTATTGCCACGATAATAGAGACCTTCTGCCCCTTTCTCGATAACACCAATAGTAAGATCGTCATGCCAGTGCTTAGAAAATTCGAACTGTTGACAAGAGGCTTTCAGCAGTTCAGTACCTTCAAATGTGCCGCTTTGCCAAACCTTGGAAAATTACATCTACATAACCAGTTACTGTTTTGTCAGCAAATAGAGTTTATCGTCACATATAGTTAAGTAAAAGTGACTATTTCTTGAAGTGATAATTCAAATGTAGTTTTATACTCACTCCAACAATAGATATTTTCAGAATACAACATACCACAATAGAACAATCCCGTATTTGTTAAGTTTAGCCCATAAGAAGAGATAGTTAGCAAAGGCTATATCGGAAGATGGTAGCCAGAAAAACCGCTGAAAAAATAGCTCTGTTGATAGGTAGGTCAAACGATCTCAGTTAGATTTTAGGCCTAGATTACCATCTTTAAGTTAAATTTGGTTAACTTAAAATAACTAGAAGTGCCCACATGAACATAAAGAAGAAACTATTGATTGCCCAAGTCATCGGCATACTGATCCCTATTACTATCGTCTCTATTTTAGTTGCTAATATTCTAAAGAACCTCGCCTTGGATAATTTTGTATCCAGCAGTAACAACGAAATACGCCAGGTTGAAAATGCGGTTTCAATCTACTTTAAAGATATTGGAGAAAACCTCACCTATCTCGCAAAAAGCCCTCAATTGATCCATGCAGATGACAGCATAACTACCTACATGGGGAAACCGAGCGCAGAGATGACTCCGGAAGAAAATGGGTCTGTGGAACGGACTATTTACTCACTATTTGATCAGGTGGGTAAAACCCATCCTGAATATGCCTATATCTACATGGGAACTGAAGATGGTGGATTTATACAATGGCCTACAGGGGGAAGCCCTGAAAACTATGATCCTAGGGGCCGTCCATTTTATAAAGCTGCTAGCACCTCGCCTTCAGATATCGTTCGTGGACAGGCCTATTACTGGGAACCAGATGATGCTGTGATCTTAAGTACCACAAGGACATTTGACTCAAAAAATGGTCGAAGAGGTGGTGTTATTGCTATCGACGTTTCACTAAAAACTCTCACGGATATCATCAAAAATATCAAGCTTGGTGAAAACGGTTATCTAATGATGATCGAAGATTCAGGCAATATCCTGGTCGATGCAGGAAAGCCGGAAAACAGCTTTAAACAAATCGATGAACTTAGTGGAAGCTATCGCACAATTAATAATACAAAATCTGGCCTGGTCAATATTGAACTGGATGGACAAAGCTACATGGCTAATGTGTATGAATCTAAAGTGCTAGGCTGGAAGTTCGTTGGCATCATTAGTCAGGATGAAGTGATGAGCTCCCGTAATGAGACTCTGGAGCTCATTGTCTATACTGTGTCTGGGCTTATTCTCCTGTTCATATTTGTCGCTGCCCTATTCGCGAACACAATTGCTAAACCGCTACAAATTGTTTCTGACAGTCTTAAAGAAATCGCATCAGGTGAAGGTGATCTCACGAAGACAATCTCTATCGATTCCAAAGATGAAACTGGAAAACTGGCTAGTTACTTCAACCAATTCCTTGATGCAATAAAACTGATTGTTCTTCAAATCACCGAATCTGGTAAACAAATGCTTAACTCATCAGAGCAAGCGATCGAAATTGCAGGAAAAATGGCTGAAACATCGGATCGTCAAAGCCAAGCTCTGGAGCAAGTATCAACAGCATTCAATGAAATGGTTGCGACTGCCAACGAAGTATCTACTTCATGTGCTGCCGCAGCGGATTCTGCAACGGTTGGTCAAAAACTGGTTGATGAAGGTCGTCAGCATATTGATCTGGCAGTTCAAAGTGTCCACCTACTATCAGAAGCGCTAACTCAGTCTTCAAGCGAACTAAAGAGCCTAGAAAATGATACTCATGGAATCACTATGATTCTCGACACAATCAGAGATATTGCCGACCAAACTAATCTACTTGCATTGAATGCCGCTATTGAAGCAGCAAGAGCCGGAGAGCAAGGCCGAGGATTCGCTGTAGTTGCTGACGAAGTTCGCGCGCTCGCGAAGAGGACCGCAGATTCTACTCAGGAGATTGATGAGTTAGTCAACAGGCTTCAGGTTCAAACCAAACAAGTCACTCAACATATGAGTCATAGTCTCAATAATTCTAGCCAAACCGTAGAAATCACTCAGGCAGTACAGAGTAGCTTTCATGGAATTTCCAGTTCGGTTGACGTTATTCGTCAAATGAATATACAGATAGCAACAGCTGCAGAGCAACAGCATCAAGTTGCAGAAGAAATCAACGGTCATATTCATCAAATACATCAAGATGCTGTAGTGGTTAAGGATATTTCTAACAGTGCGAATGACAATGCCAAGGAGCTTGATGATATCGCTTTGAATCTGAATACCCTTGTTTCCAGATTCAGGACGTAATTGATTGGGCTAATCCAAAAAAGGTCTTCAATACAAAAATCAAACGCTCATTTGTGTATGCGTAGTCATAATTTCCACATACAATAAGCGTTGTGCAACAAACTAAAGGTGGTAGAAAATGTTCATTTCCGTTCGAGAGCAGCATCTTAACAAAGGACGTAAGTACTGCATTTTGCAGTACTAAAACTTATCCGAAGGGTAGATTCTGCCTCTGACCGCAAAACGATTTCTGTCGGGTGGACGACACTTGTTACCAAGTGCCGTCTCCCTAAGAACCCAGCGTGCAACTTTCACTGCACTAGGCTTAAGCCTCTACAAAGGCATCAAATGATACCCAGCAACTTATAAAGCAGTGAGAGCAGGTTCAATCCAAGAATTACGAGCTAGCCTTTTGTGTTTTCTCTTTCCCAAGTATTCTTGGTATTGAGGGTCGAAAGGTGTCACTGCGCTTCGGATCTTCACATGTCTTTCTATCGGCACTTTAGCTATTTGGAAAAGATTAAACTGGCAATCCATATCCTTTATCTTCTGCCAACCGTGAAACTGCCATTGGCCTTTTCGGTTGATGAAGTATTTCAAGGCGATCCAAGTTTTAGATTTTGTTGGATGTCGCCTTTTAGCCCAATGCCATAACGCTTGAAATAGTTTGTGACCGACATAACTGAATACCTGCTTAGCTACGCAGTGGCGATAATAGTTCGACCACCCTCTAAGCTTTGGGTTAATCAGTTTGATAAGGTCGTTCACCGGTAGGGTAACGTGCTTTTTGATGAGTCCGCGCAAGTTACTTAGGAACGTCAACGTATTGGCCTTGCTCGGTTTGATGAGCAGTTTTCCTTTGTACTTCCTATGGTTGAACCCAAGGAAGTCAAAACCGTCGTTGATGTGAGTAATGTGCGTTTTCTCTTCGGATAACGTTAAGCCTCGTACCGCTAAGAAGTCAGCAATCAGTGGTTTGATATCGTTCTCCAACACTTCCTTTGAAGCGCAGGTGACGACGAAATCGTCGGCATATCCAATAAAGTTAGCTCTTGCGCCTTTCTTAAGCGCGGTAGATTTAATGCGCTGTTCGAGACCCGATAACGTCATCAACATCAAGGTGGGGGATATAATTCCGCCTTGAGGCGTGCCTTCGTCGGTGTCGTAAAACAGCCCTTTGTCTACAAAGCCAGACTTTAGCCATTGCTTCAACATACGTTTATCAACAGCAACATTATCCATCAGCCATTGATGCCCAATTTTGTCGAAACAGGCTTTGATGTCCCCTTCAAGAACCCATTGTGCTGACCGTTTCTGACTCAAACAGATGAAACACTGGCCGATTGCGTCAGCCGTGCTGCGATTTGGTCTAAAACCATAACTATTAGGGTCGGCAAGCGTTTCGGACACAGGTTCTAATGCTAGAAGATGGAGAGCTTGTTGGGCTCTATCAATCATGCATGGAATACCCAGAGGCCTGAGCTTACCGTTCTTTTTGGGGATGTAGATACGCTTGAGTGGTTTAGCTTGATAAGCTTTCCGACTCAGTTGATTTACTGCTTTCATACGACGCGCGTCTGTGTTCCAGACAACGCCGTCTATTCCAGGCGTTTACTGCCTTTATTTTGAGAAACCCGCTTAACAGCAAGAAGTTCTGCTGAGCGAGAATGAGTCAGTATCCACTGCAATGCTTTAGCTTTGCCGTGTTTACCGTCTCTAGTTGCCTTTGCGATACGCATTTGAAGCTTTAAGACGTTCGCCTCTACGGCCTTCCAGTTAATGGATTGCCACTGTGCACTGTCAGAAGATGCACTAATCTCATTCGAAATCATCATTTGCTTTTCTTCCTTAATAAAGTTCTTCAAACTCTCTCGCAACGAGAGACCAGTTGGAAGTGGGCTCACTTTCGTGACCAGACACAAGTCTGTATCTACATCGTTACAATGCAGCCTTAGCTTTTTCCAACCTCCTATACCTGCATCACTATCGGCCACACAGGCTTTCCCAGAGGGAGTGATACAGGCTTACCATGTTCCGTATGCAGCGCGATGGTAGGTTAGGTGCCCGCTATGGTGCGAAGAGCGTGTTGATCACGAAAGAGCATTGGACAATCTCTTTCCTACTCTTAGTGCCTTTTGGCTACAGCGTATAAACCACTTCCGCTGCTTCGTAATATAACGCACCTTGAACGGATTCACGTGTGTTCACCATACTACCTGCCTAGCACTCACCCGATTTATGTGGTTATCAGGAGGAGCCTTCTCTCGCGATTTAGCTCCCGACAAGATAGTTTCTTGTCTTCGTTACATTGTCAGAGCCGCTACTTAATTCAGGCTCCTAGGCTCATCTGGTGATACAGATGGTCCATTCTTAACGCGATGGACAGCGCTGCATACGACCTCATGTCGCACGTCCAAAAATGAGTTTCAGAAGCATCGTTTAATCAAGCCAAGTGAGTACCTTATCAAACCCCTTTGGCGTTATATTGATGTACCAATCTAGATCCACTTTTTTGCGCATAACCAGTCCACACTCTTCAAGAGCTTTACATGAAACTCGGAAGTTGTTCGGGTGAA
>NZ_JBFSTC010000156.1:0-5910 GCF_041466605.1 Vibrio sp. 10N.247.310.17
AACCCGCATCATCAGCTTGGAAGGCTGAGGTAATAGCCATTATACGATGCACGCAACACGTAACTCTGTTTGAGCTATTTAACCTTTAGAATATGGTGGAGGGAGACGGATTCGAACCATCGAAGGCAGTGCCGGCAGATTTACAGTCTGCTCCCTTTGGCCACTCGGGAACCCCTCCAAATTTTGAGCTTTCTCTCGCTTACCTTAAAGAAAGGGAGAAAGTGGTGCCGACTACCGGAATCGAACTGGTGACCTACTGATTACAAGTCAGTTGCTCTACCTACTGAGCTAAGTCGGCACAAGTGGGGCGCATTTTATTGAATGATTTTCCACCTTGCAATAGTAAATTGAAAAAAAGTGAAAAATTCTCCTATGAAATTCCTAGATACGGCTATTTAGCTCAAGGTTTCTGCCTTTAACCCACATCTAGTACAGGAAGATATTTTATTTATCTATCGCTTGATGTATTTTCCATGCACTTGTTTTGTTATCCACTATAGAGTTTATATGAGCCCATTTATGTCATTTGACCGCGAACGTTGGTCTGAGCTAAGGAATTTAGTTCCGATGACACTTTCTGAGAGCGACTTAAAAGAGCTTCAAGGCATCAATGAAAAGCTCACAATGGAGGAAGCCGTTGAGATCTACCTGCCGCTCTCTCGCCTATTAAATCTCTATGTGGCAGCCAGACAGAATAGAAACTCAGTACTCCATCAATTCCTGGATAAAAACGAGAAAGCACCACCTTTTATCATCGGTATTGCTGGAAGTGTCGCTGTGGGCAAAAGTACAACTGCACGACTGCTTAAAGCCCTACTTTCTCGCTGGGAGAACCACCCAAAAGTTGAGCTAGTCACAACCGATGGCTTCTTATACCCAAATGAGGTGTTAGAAGAAAAAGGATTGATGAGTAAAAAGGGCTTTCCGGAGTCTTACGATATTAAGCGTTTAGTGAACTTTGTTTCGGATGTAAAAGCATGCAAGAGAAATGTCACGGCTCCCGTGTACTCGCATCTTACGTACAACATTACTGATGACGTTAAGTGTGTCGACCTACCAGATGTGCTTATTATTGAAGGACTTAATGTCTTGCAAACAGGCATGAACGATCCACACGAGCCACATCGCGTGTTTATTTCAGACTTCCTTGATTTCTCTCTCTATGTTGACGCTGATAGCCAACAAATCAAAGAGTGGTACGTCAATCGCTTTATGAAATTCCGCGATGGCGCGTTTACCAAACCTGGCTCTTACTTTAGTCATTACACAAAATTATCGAACCAAGCGGCACTGGATAAAGCGGAAGGTATCTGGAGTTCAATTAATGGCTTGAACCTAGAGCAAAATATCCTTCCTACACGAGAAAGGGCTCACTTGATTCTACGTAAAGGCGCAGATCATATGGTTGAAGAAGTATTACTAAGAAAATAGTAACACATTAATCGCCTTTTCTTAGCGATATCTCTCCGCCGATATAGCTCTCGATACCATTCTCAGTTTTGAGTAATACAGCACCTTGTTCATCGATGCCTTGAACAACACCTTCAATTTCTCTAGGTCCAATGATCAACCTAACATTGCGACCTAAGAAATTATCAAAGCGATTCCAACGCTCTACAAAATTCGACATCCCTTTCAACTCATAATCAACAAGAGACTTATCCCAGGCATTGATCAGAGCCTGCGCTAACTGATTGCGATCGGGCACCTTCCCATCACACACTTCTTTAAGAGAAGTCCACGGTTGGCCAATACCTGATGTTGTTGGATCCATGGATAAGTTTAGCCCTAAACCAATCACAATATGAGCAGCGCCACCAGACTGTCCTGACAGCTCTACCAAGATACCGGCAAGCTTCTTGTCATTGTGGTAAAGGTCGTTCGGCCATTTGAGCTTTATACCTTCTACGCCCATCTCTTCCAAAGCTTCAACAACAGCTACACCAACCACAAGGCTCAAGCCCATCGCGGCAGCCATCCCTGCGTCGAGTCTCCAATACATTGAAAGATAGAGGTTTGCACCGAATGGCGATACCCACTCTCGTCCACGACGTCCACGTCCCGCAGCTTGATATTCAGCAATACAGACAGAACCCGATTCGAGGGTGTTAGTACGCTCTAATAGGTGTTGGTTTGTAGAACCTATGATTGGAATCAGTTCAAGAGAAGCATCTCGACTAACAACAGACAATTTGTCTTCGTGAAGCATATCTAAACGGCTAGCTAACTTATAGCCCTTGCCTTGTACTCGGTAGATATCTAAACCCCACCCTTGAATACCTTTAATGTGCTTACTGATAGCCGCTCGTGAGACACCAATCGTTTCACCTAGATCTTCACCTGAATGAAACTCACCGTCAGCAAGACATCTCAATAGTGCAAGCTTGGTACTGTGTTCTCTCATGCCAATGACTCCAAAGCCTTGTCTAGGTTTGTCTCGCAGTCTCGTCCCATAAAACGCACTTCATGTTCCAGTCGAATATCGAATTTATTCAAGACAGACTGACGTACTCGCTCTGCAAGCTTAAGGATATCCACAGCAGAAGCCTTATCATAATTGATGATAACTAATGCTTGGTTTGGGTGAACTTGAGCGCCGCCTTCTGTCACGCCTTTGAACTGGCATTGATCAATCAACCAGCCTGCAGCGACTTTGATCATGTCATTGCTCTCATAGCCTACAATGTTTGGGTATAGAGCGAACAGGCGATCAAAATGATCTTTGGTGATCACAGGGTTTTTGAAGAAGCTGCCCGCATTACCTTGGACTCTAGGGTCTGGCAACTTACTTGAACGGATAATGCATACTTCATCAAATATAGTACGAGGAGAGAGCGTATCGGCTGCTAGGCTTTTTAACGGGCCATAGTGATTGCATGGCTCCCACTCTTTCGGCAACGTTAAACCAATCGCAACAACAATCGCTTTATCGTAGAGAGCGTGCTTGAAAATAGAATCTCGGTAACCAAAGAGACACTCTTCTTTGCTCAATCGCTTAACTGTATAAGTATCCAGACACAGGATATCGACATACTCGCATACGTCTTGTAGCTCAACACCATACGCACCAATATTTTGAATCGGAGCCGAACCTGAACAGCCAGGTATCATTGCTAGGTTTTCTAGACCACCGAGCCCTTTATCCACACTCCATTCAACTAAGTTTGGCCAATCTTCCCCCCCACTAACATGCAGTAGGTGATGACTGTCCGTCTCGGTCAACTCAATCCCGGATAATTTATTCACTATGACCAGACCAGCGAAGTGCTCAGTAAAAAGCATATTACTGCCTTTACCCAGTATTAACTTAGGTAAAGCTGACCATTTAGGGTCTCTGTAAACGGAAATTAATTCTTCGATAGTGGTGACTTCGACCAACGCATCACACGTCTGATCGATGGAAAAAGTATGAACATTTTTTAAACTAGCATTGAGATGGAATTGCATGGCGATATTCAATTAACTTACACTGCAGTCATTCTACAGCAGATAAACCAATGGCGCAGTGACTGAATGAACAATGTCATCATTACCCAATTAGACCCAGTAAAGGTTCCCCTAGTTAAACGTTTCTATAAAGAACATTACCCAACGGGAAAAGCCAATAAAAGTGAACTGATCTATTCGTTATTACTGGATAACGAGCTGTGCGGTGTCGTGCGCTTTCGTACAATAGAGAATAATCGCTTACTTACTGGGATGGCGATATCAAAACAACATCGCGGTAAGCAATTAGGCTCCCAGCTTATGGACTATTGTGCGCAACATACACTTACGGAAGACGATTACTGCTTTGCGTACGCTCATCTCACCAATTTTTACGCGCGACACCTATTCATACAAATAGACCCTAAAGATCTGCCAAATGGTTTAAGAGTTTTATACGAGCGCTACTCGAATAGCGGAAAAGATCTCATTCCTATGCATTATCAGCAAAATTGTTAGAGAATGCCTCGATTATCTAGTATTTGATGCTATCCCTTTGGTAAAATTAAAGGTTCGCAATTTTGCATATTTTTAAGGTAAAACAGTCAATATGATTGCCAGTAGGAATCCATTCATACAGTTGCCAACCATAGCGCAGAATCCTGACAAGTTTGAAGTACTACTATCAGCGCAAGAGTTTCGAACTCGTCTACTTGATGAGATATCTCGCGCAACGACTCGTATTAGTTTAGTCGCTTTGTATCTTGAAGATGATGAGGCTGGCCGTGAAATCCTAACTGCCTTATATGAAGCAAAACAAAAGAATCCAGAATTAGACGTGAGCGTTTGTGTCGATTGGCACCGAGCGCAACGTGGATTGATTGGCGCAGAGTCTTCTGAAGGCAATGCTGCAATGTATAAAGAGTTTGCAGAAAAATATCAGCACTCTGTACCCGTCTATGGCATTCCAGTTCGCGGCAAAGAAGTCTTTGGCGTATTGCATTTGAAAGGCTTTATCGTCGATGACAGCGTGATATACAGCGGTGCAAGCCTCAACAATATCTACCTGAATTACCATGACCGCTATCGCTTTGATCGTTACCATGTTTTAAACAACGCAGCGCTTGCTGATTCAATGTTTACCTACGTACACGAACAGATGGTTGCGAACAGCGCTGTTTATGACCTGGCTGATAAGAACAAGCCTTCGACCAAAGAACTGAAACCAGCTATTCGTCAGTTTCGTGCATCATTAGCAAGGTCTCAGTATCAATTCGATGGTCAAGAGGTTTCAGCAGACCAAGTTGCTGTAACACCATTAGTTGGTATCGGTAAAAGACGTAACCGTCTGAATCAAGGAATCAATCAACTCGTAGCTCAAGCTAAAGATGAAATCTTTATCTGCACACCTTACTTCAACTTCCCACCTAGCCTAGCTAAAGAAGTGAAGAAAGCGCTTAAGCGTGGCGTAAAGGTCAGCATTGTTGTTGGCGATAAGACAGCGAATGATTTCTTTATCTCACCAGAAGAAGAGTTTAAAACGATTGGTGGTCTTCCATACCTTTACGAATTGAACTTACGTCGTTTCGCTAAAGCGAATGAGGCTCATATTGCTAGCCGTAATCTATCAATTCGACTTTGGCAACACGATTCCAACAGCTTCCACCTAAAGGGTATTTGGGTAGATAAGCGCTACATGCTACTAACAGGTAATAACCTAAACCCTCGCGCATGGAAGTTGGATCTAGAGAACGGCATCTTTATCCAAGATAACTACCATCACCTAACAGACAAGTTTCAGGCTGAAGTGGATAATATCCTTCAACACACTCAGCTTATCTGTACTTATAAGCAGTTAGATAAGGTAGAGAGCTACCCGGTAGAAGTTCAGAAGTTGATTCGTAAGATCACTCGTGTGAAAGCCGATAGAGTGCTTAAGCAAATACTGTAGTCGGATGTATTAGAAACACTATTTATCAACGCCTAGCATACGCTAGGCGTTTTTGTATCTGCGAGATAGCGAGATAGCGAGATAGCGAGATAAGTATCATTTCATGTCAAAATATCTACTAATAGTAAGTGTGGTAGCTTGAAGAGCTGAACATCCAACTTTTCCTTAATTCTAGATACGTGTATCAGGTATAGAGAGCAGTTAAACGAATATCAATACGAACATAATCGACAATTACCCTCTACGTATTAAAAGTAATAACGTTCGCTACTCCCTACAATGAGGGACGATCGTGCTGGGGTTTCTCACATATAAAGCACTAAGATTCGCCCAATTTGATGTTCTGTTATACTTGGCTTAGCTAAAAGGATTAGAGGTAACTATTTCAGAACCGAACACCACCTCCCAATGCCTTGCAATAGACAGACGCCTCATAGGTAGCGATAAAATCTATAGCAAAAGTTCAAAGATCAGATGTCGGAAACGACGAAAGCCTAGTCGTCAGACTAGGCTTTCTAATATGTGCCGGAATA
>NZ_JBFSTC010000157.1:0-5851 GCF_041466605.1 Vibrio sp. 10N.247.310.17
CATATCACTTACTACCGTTTTTGTTTTAAGTTCCCGCTAATCCGCGATGAACCAATAAAAAGCCGCATAAAGCGGCTTTAGAGGAGCAATGAAAAGTCGTCGACTTAGTCGAGCTTCGATTGAACGAAGGCAAGGATTTCTTCCATTGTTGCATCATCAACTTTCTTAAGATTTAACGCCAAGTTTGAACCCTTACGGCTATATGACGCTCGACCTTTAATAAGTTCAACTTTTGGAGAAGCTTTCTTCGCGGGTGCAGGTGCTAGTTCGAGCACCCAACCTTCTAAAGTCTCTGTCACATCTTTTGTTAAACGAGTTACGCCTTGAGCTTCGCTGCGCTGCCACACAAAGCCTTCAGAAGCACCACACTTGGTCAGTAATGTTTGTTGCTGCTCACTAGTAAGACCGCTAAATTGTTTGTGTAACTTAACAATAGTCGGACGGCCAAGATCGCTCACATTTGGGTAAGCTTGTAATAATTCAAGTGGTAAAGCGGCCGCTTTCAACGCGCCACTCACCAAAGCTTCACTGCACTGGAACATTTTAGCGAGTGCTTTCTGGTCTTCAGCTTCGCCTTTATCAAGCTTCGCTTGCATCTCCTTCCCCTTCTCATAGAGAGAAAGTGGTTTATGAGCGTTAGCTACATCCGATAAAAACTTAGCATGTTCGCCGTTAATGTTTTCAGCGACATAGATCAAGAACTCTTTGTCAGCCAAAATACATGACATACGACGACGGCTACCATCAAGAACTTCAATCTTGCCGTCTTTGTTCTTACGGCCAACCGCTGGATATTGCTGGCCGCGCTCTTTAAGCGTAGTTAGTACGTCAGAAAGCGCGTGCTCATTCAAGAAAGACTGCTCACGAGCATTCTCTTCAAAAACAACCGTTCGTGTTGCTACATCAGCGGCTGGAATTCGAACCAATTCAAATGAAACTAAATCTTCACCCGCAACAGAAAGCTCAATCACTTGAGCTTGCTCTTTTACCGCAGTTTGAGCTTCTTGTGGCGTAGCTACGCGACGTTTGTTTGCTTTACCAAATAGCTTTGCATTTAAGTCAGATGTTTTAATTGCCATTCTTGTTATCCCTGATTAAGTGAAGGCCAGTTGCTATGTAATACACGCTCTAATTCTAGAGCACTTTTTTGTACTGCGTCTTGAGCCACAGCCAGAGTTTTCTTACCGCCCTCAAAGTCGCTTACCGTCAGATCGAAAACCGTGCTGTAAGTGTCAGCACAAGTTTCAAAGGCGCGGCTTCTTGGAATCGTGGCCATCATTACTTGGTCATTCAACAGGTAGTTCATCTCAGTCAGAACTGATACCTGTTTTTTATTGTCGTCTTCAAACATCGTTGGCATTAGACGAACGAACTCAAGCCCTTTCCAATCGTCCGGGAACATTTCATAAACCGTTGGCAAGTGCTGGAAGAAGTTAACCGTTGAAGCCCAGTCCAAACGCTTGGCTGCACATGGTATTAAAAGTGCGTTCGACGCGTACATTGCATTCCACACTAACGGGTCCACGTGTGGTCCAGTATCAATCATGATCACATCAAAATCATCGGCGATTTTGTCGATAAGCTTTTCTTTCAAAAGACGAACAATATCAAGTGACTGATCTCTAGACAGACTTTGCCATGCTTCAGCGTTAAACATCGCATCTTCTGGGAAGGCTGAAATAGTCTTCAAATTAGGATACTGAGTTGGCAACAGCACGTTCTTACGCAAGAATTCTAGGTCAACATCCTGCTCTTCTGGCACATTATCCAACATGATATCGACTGCAGAATAAATGCTGTCATGCTCTGCACCACTAATTTGTGGGTTTAAGAACAGACGCAAAGAGCCTTGTGGATCCAAGTCAATCAGACAGATACGGTAGCGCTTGTCCAAATTTAGAGATAAGCACGCAGCTAAGTGAACTGCCGTCATTGATTTACCTGTACCACCCTTTTGGTTTTGTACGTTGATAATCCATGGTTTATTGTCAGCATGCTGCTTACGTTGATGGAACTTTGGCACTTCTGCCGCGTCCATCAACATGTGAGCTTCTGTCAATGAAATCGAGTAGTGATTGGCGTTGTTCTTTGTAAACTGATGGCCATCAGCTTCAAGTTTAGTGATCGCTTCATCGAGTTTACGACGCGTTAAACCAGAACGAGTCTCCATCATAGCTTTAGACATTGGAGGGAAATGTTCATCACTTCGCTCTTCCAAAATAATCTCAATTCGGTCAGCCTGAACTTGTTGAGTTTGTTCGGCTAGCTGATAGAGCTTATCAATCGTTTGTTCTCTTTTCATTGCCAGTTTCCGTAATAATTAACTAAGTACAAATTGTACAGCGATTAACAACAAACACAACAAAAACATGAACATGCATTTATGAGTAAACTCACATAAAATAGACAGTGTTTTTACAATTTGATGAAACATCACCTCAGAGTAATACTAAAAGTCATCATTTTCACCATGCACAACCATGTTATTTCTAGTGCACATTTAAAATGTTACAGCATCACTTATTTACAATGTAAATGATATTATCGCTAAAAAGCTGCGGAACGATTGAAACACAACCATAGATTACGGTTGGTGTGATTTGCATTCGAATTTATAGATTTTCAATTCAATAAAAATTAAATAACGCTCAATGGACAAAAAATTCAAAACATAAGAGAAGAGGAGTTGCAAAAAAACAACAGAGGATTCTAACCAGAGCGGAAGAATGATCATGGAACACATCTAATGTAAGAGAATTAATAACACCAAATTATGAAGCATGATCAAGGCGCAAACTTAGCAATATTGATCCGAGCAACTGCACATTACAAATGATCAAACTCCGGAAAAATGATCAAGTAAATATCGTTCCGGAAGCATGTGATTTAAGAGCTAAGTTACGGACAAATGCTTTTGTAATGGGGATTCAACGCCTATAAGGGCTCAATGATTGAAAATTCAATCTACACTGACCGAGAATACGCAACATGACAATTTCATGATCATGCTTCCTAGTTAACTCCCACCTACGCTAAATACGTCAAAGCTATCCATTTTCAACAGATACAGGTTAAATTTTATCCTCAATAGGGCGGGAAGGATAAAAAAGTACCATCACTTGATCATTATTCCGATAGATTGGCCATCATAAATATCCGTATTGAGTTGTATGAAGTGACTTAGAAGATGATGTTGACTTCCGAACTGTGGATAAGCTGTATAAGTATAATGATCATGCTTTCAAGCCAATAATGATCATGCTTACAATGACTTAATGATCATACTTCTGGTGTTCTGTGATCATGCTTTCTTTGATTTAATGATCATAGTTTCGGGGTTTTTATGATCATGCTTTCCGAGGTGGTTTATTTTAAACCTTTAAATTCAGCAACTTAAGACCACAGTAACAGCCAGATCATTAGATCACTTAATCATTTAAGATCATATTAATCAAAAAGATCAGTTATTTAAAAGCCAATAAATTCTCTTTATTTATGATCATTCTTTCTTTATCATTCAGGAACTATAGTGAAATTACGGTTAGTGTGATACGGATCAAAAATGAAACCAGAAGAGAAATTGTTAATTAAGGCACGAAGCCACAAAGATGGTCATTTATTTGAGGTATCTGAAACAGCCGTTGAATGGATAGAACAATATCAACACTTCAAAGGTGTCACCAAAAGCATCGTTGAGCTTCTTAACCTAATTTCACTTCGTGGGTTTAGCAGCAAAGACGGTTACGTTTCTACTACCGAGATTATTGAATCAACCGATGGTCAAGTTACTCGTGCAGCCTTACAGCAAAGGTTAAGAGCTGCGGTTAGTATCGGTCTTTTCAGGCAAATTCCGGTTCGCTTTGAAGAAGGTCTTGCTGGTAAAACTATGCTGCATCGCTTTGTTAACCCAAACCAATTGATATCAGTACTGGGTGCTACTAGCTTAGTGACAGAAAGCGTGAAGCAAAATGAGAAGCAAAAGCGATCTAAAGCTCTAGCTCAAACCAAAGTCAACAAACGCTTATTGAATGAACACGGACTCAATACCCCACCAACGATGAAAGACGAAGCCGATCAATTTATTGTGTCGCCAACCAATTGGGCGGGCATTATTGATCAAGCCTTAGCGCCCCCTAGAACGCGCAAGAGCTACCAAAAATCAATGGTTTCGATCTCTGGCACTCGAGCGGTGATCGAGACACGATCTTCAAAAAACATTATGACGGTTGATGATCTGATGACGCTATTCGCGTTATTCACGCTTACTGTTCAATATCATGATCATCACCAAGATGATTACCATCTAGACGCGAAACACACACCGAACAAAACACCACTTTACATCACGGATATTTTGTCCTTGCGTGGCAAGAAAGACAGCGGGCCGGCACGTGATTCGATCCGTGACAGTATTGATCGTATCGAATTTACCGATTTCCAATTGCATGAGCTCACAGGCCGTTGGCTTAGCGAGAACATGCCAGAAGGCTTTAAGAGTGATCGTTTCCGATTCCTAGCTAGAACCATTACCGCATCGGAAGAAGCGCCTACAGAAGGCTCTGATGGCGAAATTCGCATTAAACCGAACCTATACATCCTGGTTTGGGAACCTTCGTTCTACGAAGAGCTGCTGACGCGTGACTATTTCTTCCTATTTCCGCCAGAAATCCTGAAGCAACATACCTTGGTCTTCCAAATGTATTCGTACTTTAGAAGCCGCATGGCACGTCGCCATTCAGATAGCATGTTGCTCAGTGAGCTCAACCAGAAATTGGCGCGTAACATCGATTGGCGTCGTTTCTCGATGGATCTGATCCGCGAGCTCAGAAAGTTAGGTGAAGTAGGGGATCAAGAAGATACCTTCCTGGTTAACCTTTGGGGTTATCACTTAACGATCACCGCGTTGATCGAAAAAGGAAAAACGACTGATTATCAGGTTGATATCAAATGTAATGTGGAAGAAGTCTTACGTTACTCAAGAGCACGCACCACCAATGCAGGCAAGCGTAATATGGCACCAACGTTACCGAACCCACTGCGTAATGAAATGGTGTCTAAGCAGAAATTGGAAGAGTTGTCTGAGATTATCGATGGTGAGTTTGAGCCAATTCAGCGCAAAGCACCGTCGCCAAGAGGCAAATTGGGACGTCGAGTTAAGCAGCGTAAACACTCTGTTGAGATCAACGCTGACGAGATCATGATTACTCTCTCTAAATATACCTCTGCAGAGGCTCTAGAACGCAGTATAACGGCTTTATCTGCTATGACAGGGCATTCACATGCTTCAATCAAAGAAGAGTGTTCTGAGCTCATTGAGAAGCTTGATTGGTTGAGAGTAGGGGAGGACGTTATCCCATACGAAACACTGAGTCGCTTGATTGAGCTTTACAACGACCGTGACAGCACCAGCAATCGACACTTGTCTATTGAGCGTTTGATCTCTGGTTTAGCTGTGCGTCGTAAAGTGTGTAAACAAGTTCACGAAGGTCATTTAGACGAAAACGTGTTCTTAGCGCTCGACGAAATGGCGATTGGCCACTAGCCACCAATCAATGTCACTGCTCAGTTGTAAGAAGCCCATATTTACGGCCGACGAATGGATAGTTTGAACACATTAGATGCTGATTAAAACCGCACCTAACGCTGACAAATTGATGACAATGTAGCGCATCCAGTTGATTATTATTTATCCCGAATAGACAACCTTTTGTCCTTTCTTATGATTAATAGATTGGCTCATATTTTGTTACATCATACTGAATAGATTTTTGCGAGTTCCTAAGGGACTCGCTTTTTTTTGGTTCATCGCGGATTAGCGGGAACTTAAAACAAAAACGGTAGTAAGTGATAT
>NZ_JBFSTC010000158.1:0-5532 GCF_041466605.1 Vibrio sp. 10N.247.310.17
TCTTGAAGATAAAAGCGGCTTTCCCCGGAAAGCCGCGATGAACCTTTTTTATTGCCCAAAGCCATCGGTTCTCTCCAACATTTCACATCTTAACCTAAGCAACCTAACGCTTAGTTTTGGATGGCTTTCATCACCCAAAAATAGTTTGAGCCCGCCTTCACATTTCTCTATACGCGCCACTTCACAAAACTATGGCGATCGCCTGTAAAACAGCACTGCATCGGCGTTGCTATAGCTTTTTACTATATCAAAGGTGCGTTTACCTATTTCTCAAAGGCTAAATTAGTCGATATTATTTTCAGCAGATAATAAGAACTGATAGAAGTGATTATCGTTATGGATAACCTTCTGAATATGGAATGAAACTATGAAACCTCTATTGAAAACACTGTCTATTTGTACCCTTGCTGCTCTTTTCAATGCACCGGCTTTTGCTATGGAAGAAGGTGAAATCACTATCTGGATCAATGGCGATAAAAGTTATGCCGGTCTTGCTGAAATTGGTAAACAATTCGAAGAAGATACCGGTGTAAAAATTAACGTTCAGTACCCAGACTCACTGGAAGCTAAATTCCAACAGCACGCAGCAACAGGCGGTGGCCCTGACATCATTTTCTGGGCACACGACCGTTTTGGTGGCTACGCAGAATCAGGCCTACTTCACGAACTTAATCCAAGTAAAGAATTCAAAGAAAAGCTTGTCGACTTCAGTTGGGATGCGGTGACAGTCAACGGTAAAGTTGTGGGCTACCCTCTAGCAATCGAAGCACCTTCTCTAATCTACAACAAAGACCTACTTCCAAACCCACCAAAAACATGGGAAGAGCTTGCTGACATTCAGAAAGAGATGGCTAAGCAAAACAAAAAAGCCATCATGTGGGATGTGAAAAATGCGTACTTCACATGGCCGATGATCTCTGCTGGTGGTGCCTTCGCGTTTGAAAAAACAGCAACAGGCTATGACGCTAAAAGCACAGGTGTTAACAATGCAGCGGGTGTTCGCGGCCTTCAATTCTTAGTTGATATGGTAAACCAAGGGGTAGTTAACCCGAATATGGATTACTCAGTCGCAGAAGCAGAGTTCACCAATGGCAATGTGGCAATGACCATTAATGGCCCTTGGTCTTGGGGTAACTTAGACAAGCTTGGTGTTAACTATGGCGTTGCTGAACTGCCGACATTAAATGGCGGTAAAGGTAACCCATTTGTTGGGATCCTAAGTGCGGGTATCAATGCTGCGAGTCCAAATACTGATCTTGCTGTCGAGTTCTTAGAGAACTACCTATTCCAAGACGACGCTCTGAAAACCATGAATGATGACAAACCTCTTGGCGCGGTGACACTAAAGTCATTCCAAAAAATTCTTGAGAGCGATGATCGCATCAAATCAACCATGACGAATGCTGAAAATGGTGAAATCATGCCAAACATCCCGCAAATGACGGCTTACTGGTTCGCTGAAGGTGCGGCTATCGATAACGCAATGCAGGGTAAGCAAACCGTTAGAGAAGCACTAGACACAGCAGCAAAACAAATTACCAAATAAGCTTTCTTCATATTAATAACCCTTTCCTCATATTAATATCCTATTGTCCTTTGGCACAGCGCATGCTGTGCCTTTTTTGTTTTGGAAATCAAGTCGCTATGCAAATCCCTACTCTTTACCTAAAAGGTACATTCAATGGTTGGGGGTTAGACACCCCATTGTTCAAAGAGCAAGACGGCTCCTATCGAGCAAACCTATGTTTATCTACCGACCTTTACCGCTTCAAAATTTCGGATTCAGATGGCACCAAGCAATGGACACTTTCAGGGCATGAAAGTGTAGCCACTCTCTGTGAATTGGAACAAGCAATGCCGCTTATCAATACACAAGGTATTGGCAATGATCTGCTGCTCTCTCCCGCTGTCGCTGGTCAATACTCCTTGAAGGTGCAATTTGGCTCTTCGACGCCAACGATCACAGTAACCAAAGGGGAATACAATGATCTATCAACACCTCAACGTGAGCCTATTGATACTCACCTGATTGAGGCTGATATTGAGGTTGAGGAGTCGCAGCCTCACTGGCAACACCCTGAATTTGCAATGCCACATGACCAACTATTCCAAAAGCTCACCATCTCAGAGACACGGTCATTCCCGTTTGTGTTCGGGGATAATGTCGATGGTTACTATCATGGAGCAACCTATAGCTATGTAAACGGTGGTAAATATCGTCACCACCAAGGTTGGATACTGGGAACCTTCGCCAGCTATATCGACGGCAAGTTCAATAACAAGTTAGAGGCAGAGCGTGCCAGCCTGACGCCTTATGGTATTGAACATCACTATGATCATAGCCGCGAGTCACTGAACCTGATTCAAGGTTCTAGACTGGTATCGCTTACGGTTTCATCAAACAAACCGAGCGCTTTAAGCCTAATTCCAGAACTCAACGTACCGACGACTCACTCTAAAGTTCACATTTCAGACTCAAATATCGTCATAGAACTCAGCCCTCAAGTTTGCCCAGACGGCTGCCCAAGGTTTGTCGCCATCGCAAGCAATCATGCTGTACATGCACGAGAGATCTCGCTAAATGCTCACCCTGAACTTCGCGACCTAGTTCAGCTCTCAAAGAGCAACGCAAAACTCATGCTCACGACGTCAGATAACCAAACTGAACTCATCGTCTACCTCGGCTTTGCTGAAACCCTTAAAGCCGCTAGTTCATTGGTTAATCAAGCGGTCAAAAATAACGAACACGTTCTTCACCAACAGCGGATTTATGAGTTCTTAACCAATAATTATTTGTGGACCAACGACCTTGAATACAACCGAGCGGTCATGTGGTCGCGCCTTGCAAGCCGAACCTTTGTGAGTCATGAGTTCGGCACGGGCATATGGGCTGGATTGCCTTGGTTCAAGGACTGTTGGGGCCGTGACACCTTTATCGCTTTGTCGGGCACAAGCTTGGTTAATGGGCTGTTTAGTGAAGCAAAAGAGATCATTGAAAACTTTGCGTCCATGCAGATGCTCGACGAAAATTCCGCGAATTACGGGCGAATTCCGAATCGAGTGACGAGTAAAACGAACATCATTTATAACACCACCGATGGTACTCCTTGGATGATTCGTGAAGCCCTTGAGTACATCAACTACTCTGGCGATGTGGCGTTCGCTAAGGCCATTTACCCTACTCTCAAGCGTTTCATCACGGGTGTCGAAAAACATTACTTGAATAAAGATAGCTTGAGTAAAGATGGCTTGAATGAAGATTATTCGAATAAAGACAGTCTGATGGCACATCGCCACCCTGATACGTGGATGGATGCAAAAATTGATGGGATGACACCTTGGTCTCCTCGCGGCCCTAAAGCCAATGACATCCAAGCTTTGTGGTTTGAAAGCTTAAACTGCGCTATTCAACTCGCTATTCTGGTGGGCGACTCTGAATCAGAAAAGAGCTGGACAATCCAAGCTGGAAAAGTGAAAGAGAGTTTCGCCACCAAGTTTTGGGATGATACAAACCATCGCCTAGCCGACCATTTATCGCAAGGTGATGTGCCTGATTATAGCGTGCGTCCGAATCAGTTGATGACGATTTCAATTCCTCAGAAAAGTCCGCTGAATCAGAATGAAAGAGAGCAATACATCGTCAAGAACGCGGTAGAAACGCTATTGTTCCCATGGGGGGTCTGCTCCTTACAACAAGAGCATGTCGATTTTCATCCTTATCACGACAATCAAGCCATGTACCACAAGGACGCGGCTTATCACAACGGGACGATCTGGGGGTGGAATGCGGGCTTTACTATTACGGCGCTCAACAAGTTTAAGCAGCAAGATCTCAGTTACCAGCTATCCAAAAACTTGGCAAAACAGATCCTTACACAAGGCTGTAGAGGGACAATGAGTGAAAATTTGGATGCTTTCCAAGAAAGTGACCGCGACCTTGTAGAATCAGGGACGTTTGCTCAAGCCTGGTCTGTTTCAGAATACGCTCGTAACGCGCAACAGGACTATTTGGGATATTGCCCACGCTTATTGGACAATCAGATACACCTAACACCAAACTTCCCAAGTTGTTGGAGCGAATTAGTGGCTTCGTTGCCTTTTGGTCAAGGAAACCAGCTACGACTGTCATTTGAATCCAAAAATGGGATTTCTCATTACAAGATTCAGTCAAATCTAGAAGATACGGTAAGTCCCGAAATCACATTGGTGCTTACGCTAGACATAAACCATGAGTCTGTTGCCGTAATCTCGACACCATTAACACAATCGTTGGAGATCATGATCGACAGTCACCAACAACAGGTCACGGTCAACGACAAACAAGCGCAGTTTGAGATTCAACCAAAGCCAAATAACGCCATCTTATGCGACTTACAATTTGCCAAGCCCGACTTTGCAAGGCAACACAACAGTTTGATGAGCAAGGACTACTTGTTGAACAAGCGCAATAAGCAAAAATTGTCAGCAGCCAAGGACTAGCTTTGCTGATACTAAGCCTATCGCTTTATAGACGTATAAAGTGATACGGCTATAAAGCGATAAAAAAGCAGGCCTAATACACCGTTTACGAAGACAAAACGGAGTTAGGCCTTCTTTTATTGTCTAAAAATAAAGTCGATAAAATCCGGGAATCGTAACGACCAAGCCAGTTCATTGTGTTGATGACCTTGTCCTTCTTGATAAAACAGCGTCACGTTCGGCTTTTGAGTGAGTAACGTGTTCATTGCCCTTGAACCACTCAGATAAACGTCAGCAAAATCTACGCTTGCCTCTTCACGAGCTTCATTCGTTCCCATATCCATATATATTTTCATTGGAGACAGAAAGTTAAACTCTTTCATATACTCGAAGTATGAGGATTTATTGAACCAAAACGCCGGAGAGAAGACCCCAAGCACGCCAAAAGTATTCTGGTACAGTGAGCCACCATATAAGCTAATTAGCCCGCCCATTGAACTGCCAGCTAGGTACGTAAACTCTCGGTTCGGCTTTGTTCTGTATGTTTGGTCTATATAAGGCTTCAATGTATGACAGATAAACGCCATATACTCGTCCCCTTGACCACCAAATTTAAGTAGCTCATCACCAACACCCAACTCTTTTGTCTCTTGGTTAGCGCGCCAAGGCGAATACTCATTGTAACGCTCCATGCCATTAAGCTCATGACTGCTGTCGATGGCGACAACAATTACCCCTGATAACTTACCGAGCCTTTGCATCTCATCGAGTGTCGTTTGTGCGTCCCAACACATCCCATACGTCGCTGTAGACTTCTCAAAGACATTCTGTCCATCATGCATGTATAAGACAGGATAAGCGTGCTCTGCTTGGTGATACCCCGCAGGAAGGTAAATGCGGAGCGTTCGAGTTCGATTCAACTGTGGAATAAAGAACTCATCGATAATAATCAATTCAGATTGCATAACGACCTCTAAATTTGAAGTGTCTATAAATTCAGATATAAAAAACGCCCCTTTAAAGGTAACACTGATCATTTAAGCATTTTCCTGATCAGTTGAACGATCCTACAGA
>NZ_JBFSTC010000159.1:0-5531 GCF_041466605.1 Vibrio sp. 10N.247.310.17
CCGATAGTACCAACGTTTACGTGCGGTTTCGTACGTTCAAATTTTTCTTTAGACACAATCGTGTTCCTTCCTAGTTATGATTCGCCACGTTCATTATTGAGCGAGACGCGCCAGAAATTGCTATTTTATGCGCCAACTCTCGTTAGCGCAATATTTGGACGCATTGTTCTTTCAAAAAATGAAAAAAATACGTCCCTTTTGTTTAACCACGCTCTGCAATGATTGCATTAGCAACATTTTTTGGCACTTCAGCGTACTCACTAAACTCCATAGAGTAAGAAGCACGACCTTGTGTCGCAGAACGTAAATCAGTTGCGTAACCGAACATGACAGACAACGGAACTTGTGCACGAATTATCTTCAGGCCAGCTGTCCCCTCGTCCATACCTTCGATGATGCCGCGACGACGGTTAATATCGCCAACAACGTCACCCATCCAGTCTTCTGGAGTAGTTACTTCAACTTTCATCATAGGCTCAAGCAAAACTGGTTGCGCTTCTAGTGCACCTGTTCTGAAAGCCATAGAGGCAGCGATTGTAAACGCCATCTCACTTGAATCTACTTCATGGTAAGAACCATCATATAGTGTAGCTTTGATATCCAAAACTGGATAGCCCGCTAATACACCATTGTTCATTTGCTCTTCAACGCCTTTAGCGACAGAGGTAATGAACTCTTTTGGCACGATACCATTGGCAATTTCATCTACGAAGACAAAGCCTTCACCGGCTTCTGATGGTTCCAGTTTCAGCCACACGTGACCGTACTGTCCTTTACCACCATGTTCGCGGATAAATTTACCTTCAGCTTTCGCTGTACCACGAATGGTTTCACGATAAGCAACTTGCGGATTACCAACGTTGCAGTTCACACTGAATTCACGCTTCATGCGGTCAACGATGATATCTAAGTGCAGTTCACCCATACCAGAGATTAGTGTCTGGCCAGTCTCGTCATCCGTTTCAACACGGAACGATGGATCTTCTGCCGCTAGCTTACCTAACGCGATAGTCATTTTATCTTGATCAGCTTGAGAGCGAGGCTCTACAACGATCTGAATAACTGGATCTGGGAATTCCATACGTTCAAGAACAATTTTATGGTTCTGATCACATAGAGTTTCACCAGTAGTAACATCTTTAAGGCCGATAATGGCTGCGATGTCACCTGCTCGTACTTCTTTTACTTCTTCACGCTTGTTTGAGTGCATTTGAACAATGCGCCCTAAACGTTCACGTTGTTTCTTCACAGAGTTGTAAGCTGTTTTACCGCTTTCAACAACACCAGAGTAAACACGGATGAAAGTTAAAGTACCAACAAATGGGTCTGTTGCAATTTTAAATGCTAGCGCTGAGAACGGTTCTTTGTCGTCTGCATGACGCTCTGCTTCGTTCTCGTCTTCGTCGATACCTTTAATTGCAGGTACATCGACTGGAGAAGGAAGGAAGTCAACAACTGCATCTAGAACAGCTTGTACACCTTTGTTTTTGAATGCACTACCACATGTAGCAAGTACGATTTCATTATTAAGGGTACGAGTACGAAGACCTTGTTTGATTTCAGCTTCTGTTAGTTCACCTTCTTCAAGGTACTTATCCATCAGCTCTTCATTTGCTTCTGCAGCAGCTTCAACAAGTTCTGTACGATATTCTTCAGCCATTTCTTGCATGTCTGCAGGAATATCTTCGTACGTGAAAGTCATGCCTTGGTCAGCTTCATTCCAGTTAATCGCCTTCATCTTGATAAGATCGACAACGCCTTGGAAGTTTTCTTCAGCACCAATGTTCAGTTGAATTGGAACAGGAGTTGCGCCTAGGCGATCCTTGATCTGTTCAACTACACGCAAGAAGTCTGCGCCTGTACGGTCCATTTTATTAACGAAAACCATACGTGGAACTTGGTACTTATCAGCTTGACGCCATACAGTCTCTGACTGAGGTTCAACACCAGATGAACCACAGAACACAACAACTGCACCATCAAGCACACGCAGAGAACGTTCTACTTCGATTGTGAAGTCAACGTGCCCCGGAGTGTCGATGATATTAATACGGTGGTCAGAGTACTGAGCTTCCATACCACGCCAAAACGTAGTAGTTGCTGCTGAAGTGATCGTAATACCGCGCTCTTGCTCTTGCTCCATCCAATCCATGGTTGCTGCACCATCGTGAACTTCGCCGATTTTGTGAGAAAGACCGGTATAGAACAGAATACGTTCACTTGTGGTTGTTTTACCTGCATCTACGTGAGCAACGATACCGATATTACGGTATTGCTCAATAGGAGTTTTACGAGCCACGGTTGAATCCTCTTATTAGAGACTTAGGGACTATTGCTATGTCTAGATTATGCGTTAAAAGCGATACTTCGCTAAAAAGTGCTTGCCCTAGAAATAGCAATAGTTCCTAGCATAAGCATAGGAACTAAAGAAGTGCTGCAAGGAAACTTGCAGCACTAAAAAGGTATTACCAGCGGTAATGTGCGAACGCTTTGTTTGCGTCAGCCATACGGTGAACGTCTTCACGTTTCTTAACCGAAGTACCTTTGTTCTCAGACGCGTCTAGCATTTCAGCAGCTAGGCGTTGAGCCATAGATTTTTCACCACGCTTACGCGCAGCTTCAACTACCCAACGCATAGCAAGAGCGTTACGGCGAACCGGACGAACTTCTACAGGTACTTGGTAAGTTGAACCACCCACACGGCGAGATTTAACTTCTACCGCTGGACGAACATTTTCAAGAGCTTCTTCAAATACAGCTAAGTGATCTTTACCAGATTTCTCAGCCATAACTTCTAGTGCAGTGTAAACAATCTTCTCTGCAGTAGATTTTTTTCCGTCAACCATAAGGATGTTAACGAATTTTGCCAGCAGCTCAGATTTGAACTTAGGATCTGGAAGGATCTTACGCTGGCCTATTACGCGACGACGTGGCATGGAATTTCTCCGTTGTCTTCTTCAGGTTTTTTCCAAAACTTTTCAGAATAATAAATAAATAGTGTTTGGCCTTACTTAACGCTTTCTTTTAAAAAAAAGACGCATTAAGACTTAGGACGTTTCACACCATACTTAGAACGACCTTTCTTACGGTCGTTAACGCCTGCACAGTCAAGTGCACCGCGAACAGTGTGGTAACGCACACCTGGTAAATCTTTAACACGACCACCACGGATAAGAACAACACTGTGTTCTTGAAGGTTATGACCTTCGCCGCCGATGTATGAAGTAACTTCAAAGCCGTTAGTTAGACGAACACGACATACTTTACGTAGTGCTGAGTTCGGTTTTTTTGGAGTAGTAGTATATACGCGAGTACATACACCACGTTTTTGTGGGCACGCTTCTAGTGCAGGCACGTTGCTTTTAACAACCTGCTTTACACGAGGAGTACGTACCAACTGGTTAATAGTTGCCATTAACTAGCTCCTGATTTACTTGAAAGTAAGCTTGATGAAAAATCTAGCCCTATTACACATAGTGTAAATAGGGACGCAAAATTCTATTCAGCAGTGGGATGTGTGTCAAGAAATATACAGATCTTTTTTAGCCGTCTAGAGCTCAGGATGGTCTTTTTTTAACCACGCTGATAAAATGCAGCTACCAAGTGACTGATTTGTCGTTCAAAACAGTCAGTTTTACGAATCCATCGAAGTCCACTTGATCCAGAGTGCTTGAAGCAAGTTGTTGTAAACCTCGACTATAAAGATCTGTTTTTAATACCGACACATGTTTAACGGTGGAGATTTGATTGAATAACTCATGATTTGGAAGGCAAACATACACCGCATCTTCAACCAAAAGGATATGGTCCTTTTGTTGCGAGTACATCAATGCAAGCTTGAGTTTGTCTACTGATTTTACAATATGAAGCATAACGTTCCCTAGAAAGTCAGTATTTTTTGGCTCTGAGCTAACTTCTGCGTCAACTCATTCATTTCTAGCGCAGTCACATCGATCAGTAAGTTATCAGTCGAGAGACCAAACTGATTGAGGCTATGTTGACACACGTAAACCTGCTCGATGTCGTAGAGGTCCATAAGCTTGAATGCAGAAATATAGTCACGTGATAAGGATTCATCAGGCTGTTGCGCTTTGAGAAGCTGTGTAACGCCATCACCGACAAAGAATACGCTAATGTCTTCACTGTAAGCTGAAGCCGCTAACAATGCGTCTAGCCCTTCCCTACCCGCAGCCGTTGTATGAGGAAAGCTGTTAAATATAAATGCTAATGTGCTCAAAACTGGACAACCCTATCTTGCGTCAGAAGTGCTTCAGATAAACTCCCTAAGCCAGCTTGGGTAAACCCTGTCGCCAAGTTAGAGGCACTTAATTGATGTTGCGCCGCTTCTTCAGTGCTGATAACTCCACGCCTTAGCGCAGCAGCAACACATGTCTCTAGGCTAACATTGTGCTCGTGCGCCAGTTTTTGCCAAGCGGCAGCTAAGTCAAATTCATCATTAGCAGGCACAGTAATGCCAGAGCCATTACTGACGCCGTCTTGATAGAAGAACACACTGTGAAGTTTGTGGCCCTGTTTCAATAGAGCCACAGCAAACTGATAAGCACTTCTTGCGGATTGTGAGCCGTAAACGGGTCCATTAACTAAGAGTGTATAGCTTAACAACCCTCTTCATCCTCTGTTTTACGTTGACGGATGTACAAGTACACTGTGTGCTTAGAGATATTCAATCGCTCAGCAACGCGGTTAATCGCGTCTTTGATGTCGAAAATACCTTTGTCGTATAGCTCCATCACGATTTGGCGATTTTTGGTGTTGTTCGATACAGATTTGTCTGCATTGATTTCTTCAATGGTGCGTTCAACCGTTTGGTCGACAAGTTCTTCAACGTCACTAGCAAAGTTAACAGATGACGCAGCTTCGTCCGCGTCTTGCGTAGGCATGAAAGATTGCAGCACTTGTGAGAATGGCGCATCTAAGTTCACGTTAATACACAATAAGCCAATCACTCGGTCTTCACCATTGCGGATAGCAACCGTGATCGACTTCATTAGTACCCCGCCTTTAGCGCGAGTAAAATATGAACGAGAGAAGTTACGCTTAGAACCTTCAATATCTTTCAACATCTTCAATGCAAGATCGGTGATTGGCGAACCAACCTGACGGCCTGTATTTTCACCATTGGCAATTTTAATCGCAGATGTATTGAGGTCTTCTAAAGAGTGTAAAACGATTTCACAAAACGGACCGATCAGACTCGCAATACCATCAACTACGGCCTCATAAGATCTTAAGATAATTTTATCGTGTTCACTGAATGGCATGACATGGACTGATTCCATTTCGAGTAACATGTCCGCATTGACTGTTTCTGTAGTAGTCACTTATTCCTTACCTTCGTGTGAAAAATCAACAAATTTATGTAAGTTTATCAGAAAATTTTAATTGCACACCTAGCTAACATTGCAACTAGTGATTTAGAACAAGTTTAAAAATCAAATACTCATATTCAAGTCATAAAAAAAGGTTCATCGCGGCTTTCCGGGGAAAGCCGCTTTTATCTTCAAGAAGAA
>NZ_JBFSTC010000160.1:0-5364 GCF_041466605.1 Vibrio sp. 10N.247.310.17
CCGCATCTTAACTTTTATTACCAAAATCACTTTGTAAATACGTGGATTCCATATACGGAACGGGGCAAAAGTGATTTAGGCAACCGAGAAGGAATTCTGTGCTAAATTAGCAATTTCTGAATAACTACCGCTTATGGAAAGTCGCTTAACTTACTGCCCAGTATTGATGGTGCAGATCAGTACCAGTTGTACATGTAATAAAAACAATAGACTTAATGTTACAGAGTGCTCAATAAATCATATGGACTTTTTGTTACATGTAAAAATGGCACTTTCAGTGCCTTGGCTGAAATGTCAAAAATGCACACCTTTATTTACAAACCTAACTTAACCCTTAAATCCAAGGGCATCCTTTCAATCGTGAGTTCGAGCATTTCTTTTGTCTTTAATCTTTTAAGCGTTTCATACTTCTCTTCTATGCTCTGGTGACTCTTCACAATCTCTTCTTTTTTATTTTTACGTAGCCCTGTGTTTTTTCTCTTTAGCTGTTTCTTTTGCTCTACCTCATGCACCTCAAGCAACTCTTTGTTTACCTCATTAAAAAAGGCGAGTGCATCTTTACTGAAGGTTGATGCCCGAAATATGCTTTGAGCACTGACTTCAACTTGTTTAGCTACTTCTGTTTTGGATATTTGGTACAGCGACTTGGGTGTTTTATTCGTGGCAACTTTTCCATAATTTTTAATAGCAGTTAATTTCGATGCTTTAAATTTAAGAATGGTGTGGTAAGCCTTAAATGTCGTATGCTGGACATCATCAATCACCCAAAGAGGTTGCTTAACTTTATCTTCTGAACTATCTTCATCATTAAGCGAATCTAAAAAATCTTCGCTTAATAGTTCATCCAACTCTTTATCAACCATACAATTCCGCCTCTCGCTCAAGTTTAGCTTCAATTGACTTAACTGCTTTTTTTATAGCTAACAATACTTTATCAACACCTTCTTTGTTTTTATTACTTTCTCTCAGTTCTTTAATTCTTCTATAGCCTGACTTTAACGTGGGTAAATGCCCCTCTAGTAAGCACCCTAAACCATTTTCATTCATCGCCTCTATTACCATTGGCTGAATTGTCTGCCAAATACCTCGTACATTACCTTGCGTGATGAGGGCGTTAGTGCAATTTAGACAAAATTCCGGCTTTGCGTCCTGTGGATTAAGACTTCCTCTTTTGGCACATTTAGCGCGACTCTCAGCACCATCTCGAGGAACACAAATAGAGAAGTGACTTGGCTGGATATTAATGATTCGACCTGTAATACGCTCTTTAAGCGCTCGAATTTCGCTCTCTGTCACCGCTTGAGTCAAGTCTGTCGCTTTCTTAACGTAACGTGCAAACCCGCCAAAATATTCCTCTCCGACGTTTTCAGCGTCTAAAATCAACATTTCAACCAATGAGTTCAAATAACGCTGCCTAGCCGAATCCATCAACCCTCGTGTATCTTTTTCTCGAAGGTACGCCATAAAAAATGAATTATCTAAGTGGCAGAACTGGTGACGAATCACCGCCCCCACATCGCCCTGATAACGAGTAAGTACCGCCTCAGCCCAAATATGGCGAAACGCATGTGGAGAGGGGTATCGTACGTCCTGCAACAACTCACCGTTAATATCTACCATTGTTTTCACATCATCCAAATCAATCGTTCCTGATTGAAGCAGAGATTTTGTTTCATCTGATAGGTATTTATCAATAATGATTTGATGTTCCTTATTCACAACTGGCTCAGATTTTGAATACAGTTCGAACGATTGCTTAATTTGCATCTGCGCTTTTTTACCTGAAAAGCTGGTATTTGATAACCTTAACCAATCTTGTTTAATTTCTTGAGCTGAAGCGAATAGATGCTTATAACGAGCACTTTTCACATCATACTTGCTAAGTAACGCAGCCAGCTCTTTTGGCTCTTGGCCCGCTAACTCGCTCTCTTTTTTGGATAATAACGTATCGAGTCTCACCGCTTCATTGAAAGGTTGATAGTTACCGACAAACCCAAGCCAGTTTGCCTTTACTCTTTTTTCAATATACCCACCAGACTGATTACTATTTTCCTTTTTAGCACTAGGAGCAGGTTCATACAGGCAAGGTGCGTCATCGGAACTATTAAATAATTCATTGAGCTGCGCTGAAATTTGGTAGCACTGAGAAGTGATTTCACGGTCAATCTTTGTGGCTCTATTGGTCTTGGGGACTAACCACTTTAATTTGAACCGAAATGGAACATGAGCATTATCTAAAATATCCAGGTTGGGCTCAGGTCGAATGGCATTAAAAGGGAATCCGTACTCACCTTTACGATAACCTGTCCACGCTATAAAGAGATTTGTCATCGCATAGGCGGTAGAATCAAGAGCAACTCTAAAGCTTTGATAGGTTTGTTGGTTTGCACCATTTAACAACTTATTCCCCCAATTTTTTAAATCCCTTAAAAATGCACCTTGATTTAATTTTTGTTGGTCAATGATAAGCTGCATTTTCCTGTAAACATCGTCTACCGAAACATCAACCAACTCACAACTTTCTAGAAACGTTGTCTCTAATGAGACAATATAGCCTTGCCAAACATCACTTGGTTTTTTATGTCCATCTAGCCCATGGTATTTTTGCAGCATCAAGATACGAATGATTTCTGCCGCATCGAATCGAGCGCCTAACCCTAACTCTAAGACCAAAGCTTCAATGCAATCTTCTTTGAGCGACATAGCGCTATCAAAGTGCTGAAGGTATATATCATAAGTCACTTGCTCAGTTTGCTCTTTGAACTCTTGGTGACTTATCCCATAAGTTACCTTCTGCAATTTATCTAAAGGCAACCCAGCTAAGGCCGATAAAAAGACATTGAGCAGCCTGCTTTTGCCCTTACTTTCTTTGATTTCACTGAGCTTATTCCTTTCAATGATGGATGACAGTGTTTTTTTGCATACCGACATGTAGAGAAAATTATCTTGATACATGCCTCTCAGGTAGTCCACATAGTATTGACCAAGTTCAAGTCCGAGGAAGTTTAAACTGCCTCCCTTTTTATAGTCTGCTAATGATATTTGATACTGAGATTTGCAAATGTCATCAAGGCTTCTTTCTACCTGCTTTTGAGTCAGGCTATTGTCTATCACCCCCATAACACCCAAGGTTTGCAGTTTATTTCTCACCCTTGGAAAAGAAATCGGGTTAATAGCCCCTCTATAGGAAGGTGTAGACACACGATTAAAGAACCCTTTCTCATTCACTAATTGGCCTAGAAAAGATGTCCAAAAGTCGTCAAATATACCCTGTACCAATACGTTCGTATTTTTGGTGTTCAAAAACGCAAATAGATGCAATACCATTTGGTAAACTTGACCAGCTTGAGCACTACTCTTAGGGCTAAGGCAACTCAAGAAAAAAAGCTTCGCATACTCTTTTGAGGTTAGCGGGTAAACCTGCTCATTTATCTTAATAAAACCTGAAGACTCAATGTTAAAGTGAGGCAAATCAAACAAAGAGAAATCGATCCTAGAATGCCTTCCATTACTCGCTCTAAAGCAACATACATCATCAAACCATGATGCGTTATCACTAACAACGTCAGGGTGAGCAAGCAGTTTCTGGCTCTGGTCTTGCCAAAAGGATTCAAGAGGGGTTGCGAATACTGAGAATGCCATGAAATTTATCCTCGCTAGATTGAGTGGAACACACTCATCACTACATTGTTTTTAACCATCTTCTGGAATTGATCAAGCCCATTTTGCTGAGAGTTTTTACTCATCTGATTCAATGTAAATTCCATCCACTCAACGGTTGGCATTGCGGTTTTATAAAGAAAGTCAGGGTTACGAGCCAAGAGTCTTTTGTAGTGCTTTTGAAATTCATGTAGATAGTTGTACATTTTCAGTGCTGTTAGCGGGCTGTCGACAACATAAATAGGTGATAACGAGTCTTCGTCAGCTTTGTCACTCAATGACAGAATACCCACCTCATTCACTTGCCCCTGGCCTTTTCCTGTTATCATGCGAAGCCTTGCGTTCATCTCCTCGGTTTTATAGGAGACAGTTTCAGACACCGCCATGAATTCACTGTTAAAGCGCTCTATTTCAAGAGCGTTTTCAGGATCGTTATCAAAGTCCAAATCAAAAACATTATTAATTAAATCAAGCATGACTTCACGAGTAATGCGTCCCGCACTGTTTATCCACTCTTCATTGTCTTCATTAAGGTAATGAGCTTTCTCCGTTTTGTTGGTGTGTGAGTTTCTATTTATCAAATAATGGAGAGTGTAAGGGTCGCTAAAAGCGTGAACAGCGCTATTCTTTATGGCTTGCAAACTAAACAATTCTCTCTGAATCGGTGTCTCTGATTGCTGAGTAAGAGTGGTTAACTCTTCAGTTGAGTATTTTTTAGCATTAAGGACAACATTTTGCTTATGAGTACCCTTTGATATTAAAGCGCACAGTACAGGTGGGATTAGGAGAGGGAGATTTTGTCTCTGGTGTTGATTTTTCAATGATAAATTTATACCAGTCGATAATAAAAGGAAGCGTATTGCCCCACTATTGGAATTTATTCCTTTTGAAATTGTGATCTGCTTTTGATAACAAAGTGCTTGTCCTTTAAGTGAAGAAGCAAGGAAAGTTAATAGCGCCTTTCCTTCAACTGTCTTTGTTGAAAGTGAGCGCGTCGTATGGAAAACTCGAGCTCGACCTTTAAAATACTCACACTCAATATGAACCACTTGGTTTCCCACTCTCATGGTTTTAAAGGAATCATGAGTAAGCTTGGGAATATCCCAAGGCTGAACCGTTAAACTGGCCATTAACCATGAAAACATCATCCTTTCGACCTCTGAGATAGGAAGGGGGTCATCATCTGATAGCAAGTCACTCAACATATCAATAGACAAGAAGTTCCCGCTACTAGTACCTATATTGCGATCACAAAAGTCAGTACTAACCTTATTTTTCAGTCTGTTTTTATTCAGAAAAATACCATCACAGGCAGCTTGAGAATCTAACGATGATAATAGGCTTTGATAACTTTTTTTACTTTTTGCATTAGATAATACAAGTAGCTCTAATGCCGATGTTAATGTATATGAGGGTTTTTCAATGTTATGGTAAAAGCTAATTACCTGATAAAGAATGTTCCCAACTAACTCCTCCTTTTTTTTTCTAGATAACGCTGAATAGTCCTGATGCAGCCAGACAGATAAATCCAGACTCGAAGTTAAAAGGTGCTCCTTGAGTGATTTTTTATATTCATTTAACTCAAGGATAATGGTAGAAGCTGTCAGACTTAATGAATTAATCGCTAACTTTGGGGAAGCCAGAGCTGCATACGGTGTTTTTCAAGGTAGTTGTCATCATTTGCTTGCTTATTAAGCAGCTTCT
>NZ_JBFSTC010000161.1:0-5349 GCF_041466605.1 Vibrio sp. 10N.247.310.17
TAAGACTCGCTACACTGTGCGATCTAAACACCTTAAATGATAGGTGTTGACTTAAATGTGGCTTTTTTGTGCCTGCTATTTTTCTTTTTGATACGCGGAAAAACTCTATACCGTCATAAATATTTTGCAGATCTCGCCTAACTATCCGGTTACCAAGCGATAAGGTATTTAGTGCAAGCTGTTTAGATGCAACTAAAGCCCCACCTTCCAAACAATCAAAATCAGACATGGCTTTCTACTAAAAACATAGACCAGTGAACTGCAGTTAGTATCAACAGTTGTGTTATTGTATTTCCCTATTCTATACAACAGCCCCTCAACATTAATCAGCAGTTCTACTGCTATTTGAGAAAAGACTATGTCAGACAAAATTTCCACATCCGCGCTCGCTAAACAAAAAGGCATAGAAGCTAAAGCTTTATTTAGCGATCTAAAAACAGCGGGCTATATAGTGCGTTCACAAGAGCGTTGGATTCTCACAGAACGGGGAGAAAGCTTTGGTGGGGAATATGTCGAACACAAGAAGTTTGGTGTCTTTATTGTCTGGCCAGAGAAACTGCTTATCGATTTGGACTCATTCTCAGGAAAAACACTCACCGCCACCCAGCTTGGTAGCGCCTTTCAACTCAGCGCAAAGAAAATCAACTTACTGCTCAACGAGCTTGGTTGGATAACAAAAGAAGAAGACGGTTGGCATGTCACCTCTACAGGCTTAAAAGCCGGAGGTGAACAAAGGGAAGACAAAGCGACTCAAAACTTATTCGTGGTATGGCACGACTCACTGGTTCGCAATAAACGTTTAAAGCAGTCTGTTGTTGAATTCCTAGGGCATGATGCTGAAAGCCACTCGACCGATGTGTCGTTCTCCAGTTTTCGTCAGAAATTTGAGGCGAAGCACCGAAGCTTAGATGGGCATTATGTTCGTTCAAAGGGAGAGCTGATCATCGATAACTGGCTTTATATGGCAGGAGTGGTTCATGCGTACGAGCGTCCGCTTCCGATATCAAAAGAAGTGATCAGCGATTTTTATCTACCAAGTGGCAAAGTATACATCCAGTTCTGGGGAACCGATTCTGCGCCCATCGCCGAAGATAAACGTGAAGCGACGAGAAAAATCTATGAAGAGCATGGTTTTGGTCTAATCGAAATCACGCCAGAAGATATCCCCAACCTAGACAGCGTACTTCCGCCATTATTGCGCCAATATGGTATCAAGGCTTACTAAGCTACTGAATCTAGAGATTCCACCTCCATTAAGATCACATTTATCGAATCATTATGGACATTATTAACCATAGTGATTTGATATGTTCGCTATTTTTCCCGAGTCATTCTTCTATTATCTTACACCCATCGACTTGAGCTACCGCAGATACTCGATTTATTGGGGCATGTTCGATAACTATTTAGACGTTCAATCTATAGAGATTCGTTTAAATTCGTTATCCGTTTATTGTTGACGTGACTGAACATAAAACCCTACAACATTTATTATTGATAGATATTAGGATTCAACATGACTCATCCAATCATTACTGATTTAAACACTCGTTACACAGCTAAAAAATACGATGCAGAAAAACGCATCTCTGCGGAAGACATGGAAGTAATCAAAGAAGCACTTCGCTTGTCAGCTTCTTCTATCAACTCTCAGCCTTGGAAATTCATCATCATTGAGAGTGACGCAGCAAAACAACGCTTCCACAATACTTTCGAAAACATGTTCCAGTTTAACCAACCACATGCGAAAGAAGCATCACACACGATCCTGTTTGCTCACGATCCTAAGTACACTAAAGAGAAATTCGCGAAGCGTGCTGATACAGAAGTAAGCTCTGGTCACCTACCAGCTGAAATGTACGAGCAATTCCTAGGTGCATACGCATTCGCAGAAATGAACACAGACGAAACAGGTTTCAACGGCAACTGGACTAAGTCTCAAGTTTACATCGCACTAGGTAACACACTGCACACACTAGCTCGTCTAGGTATCGCTTCAACACCTATGGAAGGTGTAGATGCAGCTATGATCAGCGAAGAGTTTGCTGACGAACTAGAAGGTCACGTTGTTGATGTAGCGCTAGCTATCGGCTACCACAAAGACGGCGAAGACTACAACTACGGCAAACCAAAAGCGCGCCTAGCGCTTGATGAAGTGGTTACTACGCTTTAATAGCTCGTATTTATTAGTGGCTTCAAAGCACTAATAGGTCTAGTTAATTTTAATAAAGCTAATAGCTTTACAGTTAAATCACACTGCCTTATTTGGCCAGACTCTCGTCTGGCCTTTTTTGTATCTGTTATTTATCCAAGCAACTACCAATTACCAACCACTTAGTCATAAAGACACACTGTGTTTATTTTGATTACACAAACTACAATGTCATAAAGACACATCATGGCGATTAAAAACCAAACAAACGACATAAAAACAAACACTTAAAAACATGGCATGACTAGTGCAATGAGAGCCTTAGATATTTCAATAAGGTATTATCATTATGACTATTCACGTTAAATCAAATGTTCATTGGGTCGGCGTCCACGATTGGGAAACCGAGCACTTCCACGGTAAGGAATACCACATGAACAAAGGCACGAGCTATAACTCATACCTGATCCGTGAAGAGAAGACAGTGCTTGTCGATACTGTCGATCATCGCTTTACTGAGCAATTCCTTGCAAACCTAGAGATGGAAATCGATATCAATGAGATCGACTACATCATTTGCCAGCACGCTGAAGAAGACCACTCAGGCGCTCTCTCTGCGCTGCTTGCTAAAATTCCCAACACGCCGGTTTATTGTACTGAAGCTGGAGTGACCTCCATTGTTGGTCACCACCACCAACCAGACTGGAATTTCAGAACCGTCAAAACCGGTGACACCCTTGATGTCGGTAACGGAAAGCAACTTATCTTCGTTGAGATGAAAATGCTGCACTGGCCAGACTCAATGGCGACTTACTTAACCGGTGATGAAGTCCTGTTTAGTAACGACGCTTTCGGCCAACACTACTGCGACGAAAACCTATTCAATGACCAGCTAGACCAAGTTGAGTTGCATGAACAGTGTCTGCGTTACTTCTCGAACATCCTGACGCCGTTTGCACCTCTAGTAAAAGCGAAGATTGAAGAAGTGCTGAGCTTAGGCGTGCCGATCGATGTCATTGCAACCTCTCACGGCTGTATTTGGCGCGACAACGCGACTCAAATCATTGAGCAATATTACGAATGGTCGAAAGCCTATAAAGAAGATCGTATCACGATTGTCTACGACACCATGTCAAACAACACTCGCATGATGGCTGATGCTATCGCTAAGGGTATCCGAAAAGGCAGCCCAGAAACGGCAATCAAGGTGTTCAATATTTCTAAGCACGACAAGAATGACATCCTTGCCAATGTCTTCCGCTCAAAGGGTGTGCTTGTTGGGTCATCGACCATGAACAACGTGATGATGCCGCAAATCGCCGCGCTACTTGAAGAAATACACGGCCTGCGCTTTGCAGGAAAAAGAGCCGCAGCATTTGGTTCTTCAGGTTGGACTGGAGGCGCAGTAAAACGCATCGATGCTCGCTTACGTGAAGCCAACTTCGAGGTGAGCGCACCTCAACACATCCACTGGAAACCAGATACAGACGCACTTCGTCAATGTATCGATTACGGGATGACACTGGCCGAGGTTTGGCGCACCGATGCGGACGAGGTTAGTGAGCCTAAACAAGTTGAGCGCAACGTTCAACGTATTGAATCAGCACCGACAAGCACCCCAACAGAGCTAAAAGACACGGCAGAGCAGAAGTCAGAAGAAGCGCAAGATAAGCCTGTACATAGCGCAGATTGCACTTGCTGGCGCTGTACTGTGTGTGAATGGGTGTACGACCCACAACTGGGTGAACCCTACCAAGGCGTTGAACCGGGAACACCATGGGCACAAGTACCAGATGATTTCCTTTGCCCTGAATGCCATTTAGGTAAAGAAGTGTTTGTGGAGAAGTAACATGTCGAACATTGTGATTGTGGGCGGTGGTTTCGCCGCCCTACAAACCATAAAGATGGTACGTAAAATTGACCAAGATGTCGCGATTACCATGATCACGGCAGATGCAGGAGCTGAGTACAGTAAGCCGAATCTTTCACACGTATTCAGCCAGGCTCAAACACCACAAGCGTTAGCCGTTAATAACGCTCAGCAATTGGCTGAGCAGTACAACGTGGTCATCAAAACCAAGGCTTTCGTCAGTGAAATCGATACCAAGCAGCAGTGTGTTCATGTTGACGGGCAAACCATCCACTATTCGAAGTTGGTATTAGCAACGGGCGCAACGCCTTTCATACCAACAGCGGAAGGGCTTAAACGCAACGCGACCATTACGTTAAATAGCTTGGAAGAGTTCGAGAAACACAAAGCTCAGATCGATGAAGCTCAACGTATCACTGTGATTGGTGGAGGCTTGATTGGGGTAGAGCTCGCATTCGACCTTCAAGCTGCGGGCAAAGATGTCACGATTATCGAACCCGCAAGTTATCTATTGAACAGCCTTGTGCCGCCTTTCGTTTCACTTGAGTTGGAACGGGAGCTAGCAAAAGCAGGGGTTACCGTCGAAACCGACTCTGCGATTTTTCGAGCGACTTACGTCCACGATGGAGTCAGGCTACAAACTACCGCCTCTCGATTAATACGAGCAGATATCGTGATTGCCGCAGCAGGGTTATGGCCAAATACGGCTTTAGCCACGCAAGCGGGAATAGACGTCAACAGAGGCATTGTGGTAGATGACACCCTGAAAACCAGTGTCAACAATGTGTATGCGATTGGTGATTGCGCTGAAATTGAAGGGCGTGTGATGGCTTATCTGCAGCCAGCAATCTTGTCGGCAAACGTGTTGGCGAAGCAGCTGACTATGGATAAAGGCGACGTCAAAGTGGGCGAAGCAAAGCTCAGCTTGCCTCATATGATCACCAAGGTGAAAACACCGAGTTACCCGATTCAGCTGGCAGGGCGCGATATTCACACAGCTCAGAGCTGGGAAACTCGATTCGATCCTAAAGGCATTGTCGCCAAAGGCTTCAATGAAGATAACCAGTTGGTTGGATTCATTGTCACGGGAGAGCACATCAAGGCTGCATTTCCTTTACTAAAGGAGTTGCAAATCAGTTCACCATCATAAGTACAAAGGTGTAAAAGCAGTCGACTCATTACATATGTTCGGCTGTATTCAACACAAAAATGCACATCAAATTCGGGAAAATTTGATGCTTATACTAGAGCAACTCGAGTATAAGCAAGCAATAAAAAAGGTTCATCGCGGATTAGCGGGAACTTAAAACAAAAACGGTAGTAAGTG
>NZ_JBFSTC010000162.1:0-5189 GCF_041466605.1 Vibrio sp. 10N.247.310.17
CAGCTCGGAAGGATCCTTCAACCGATCACTTTGGCTTTAACTGATCGGCATTAGCACAAGGCAGGCTTTAAAATCTAACAATATGACTTGTACTAACGTTACTACGGCGTGTAGAACGTTGCTGCACCTGGGCCTACTGGAAGACCAAATACGAACACCCATAGGTAGAACAAGATGCTCCAACCGAACATAAAGCAGATTGAGTATGGAAGCATTGTAGCAATCAGAGTACCGATACCAAGGTTCTTCATGTAACGCGTCGCTACAGCAAGAATAAGACCGAAGTAGCTCATCATTGGTGTAATGATGTTCGTCGTTGAATCACCGATACGGTAAGCTGCTTGAATCGTTTCTGGTGCGTAACCAACAAGCATTAGCATAGGTACAAAGATAGGTGCTGTTACTGCCCACTGAGCAGAAGCCGAACCGATCATTAGGTTAATGAAGCCACACATTAGGATAAATGCAAAGAACAACATTGGGCCAGTAAGACCGATATCTTGTAAGAAGCTAGCGCCACCAACAGCGATTACTTGACCAAAGTTAGTCCACTTAAAGAAAGCAACAAACTGTGCAGCAAAGAATACAAGAACAATGTACATGCCCATTGAAGACATAGACGTTGCCATCGCATTGATCACGTCACGATCGTTCTTCATTGAACCGGTAACTTTACCGTAAACAAAACCAGGAATAGCGAAGAATACAAAGATAAACGCAACAATACTCTTCAGGAATGGAGAACCCGAAACCGTACCAGACGCTGAACGTAGAACACCGTCAGCTGGAACGATAGTCCACGCTAGAAGTGCAGAAACAGCCAATACAGCAATACCTGCTAGTTTTAGACCTTTCTTCTCAACATCCGTCAGTCTGCCCATCGAATCATTTGATAAATCTTCAGAAGCTTCTTCGTCGTTGTATTTACCCAACTTAGGTTCAACAATCTTCTCAGTTACAAATGCACCTGTAATCGCGATGAAGAAAGTAGAAACAAACATGAAGTACCAGTTTGACTCAGGACCAACCGTGTAAGACGGGTCAATCATCTGTGCCGCTGTTTCTGTAATACCAGAAAGCAGTGGGTCAACCGTACCGATAAGTAGGTTTGCAGAGTAACCACCTGACACACCAGCGAATGCCGCAGCAAGACCAGCAAGAGGGTGACGACCTAAAGAATGGAAAAGCATTGCTGCTAGTGGAATAAGTACCACATAGCCAAGCTCTGATGCTGTGTTAGAGATAATACCTGCAAACACAACCGTTACTGTAACCATGCGCTTAGAAGCACCCATTACCATGCCACGCATTGCAGCAGATAGTAGACCTGAGTGTTCAGCAATCGCTACACCAAGCATAGCAACAAGTACAGTACCTAGTGGAGCAAAACCAACAAAGTTCTTAACTAAGTTAGTCACAATAAGTTGTAGACCTTCTGCGTTAAGCAGACTTACAACGTGGATCATGCCGTCAGCAGCACGACCTTTAGCACCTTCTGGTCGAGGGTCCATAACAGACACTTAGCAATACCTGAAGTAACGAGGATTGCTAAGCAGAAGATTGCGAAAAGAGTGATTGGGTGGGGTAATAGGTTCCCCAAATATTCAACGCCATCTAAAAAGCGAGTAAAAATAGGTTTTTTAGGCGAATTGTTTTTTATTGAAGCTGATGAACTCATCAGTTCCCTCCTTGTAGTGATTCCTGTGCAATTGTGACAAAGATGTTTAAATTGCCCGCGCAGATTACTCGACAAAAGGGTCAATTAGAAATCGTAAATGTTACAAAGTGTGTAACAAACTATTCTTTTTAACTTAATAAAAACAAAAAATTAGCAAATAACTCCAATTAAAGCATGAAAGTTAGGTTTATAATTGGTACGGATGCATTCATTCGATTTATACTTGCGTTTGTAAGTTATTGATAAAGTGATAAATAAGAAACAACGTACGCTAAGTGAGCACATACTCTCCTGCAAAGTTCCTCTCGAAGGAAAAGAAAAACAGACAAATGAATGAAGTTTGACTTTCCCCTCGTTTTTACACTCATGTCACATCAAATTGACTGACTATTTTTGAACCGCTTTGAATCTCGGGTTGGATTTACAGATGACATAGAGACGGCCTCTACGCTTTACTATTTGGCAATCTGGGTGACGGCTTTTCGCACTTTTCAGTGATTTCACAACTTTCATTCTATTTCGCTCCCTTACCTAATTGACCAAAACGACGAGTGAAGTTCGCAACGCGTCCCTCTTTATGTAGCACTCGCTGTTTACCCGTATAGAAAGGATGCGACTTTGACGACACCTCAATCGTGAAGTAAGGATAAGTATTTCCGTCTTCCCATTCGATAGTGCGATCTGTTTTCAATGTTGATCCGATTAAGAAGTACTCATCGACACTGGTGTCATGAAAAACCACGGGGCGGTAATCAGGGTGGATATTCGGTTTCATTGTATTTCCCTTAAATAATTATCATTCGATATGTTATAACATATCGAATGATAATTATTATCAAAAGAAAAACAAGTGATTTTATGATATTTTTCCGTCTTAACTGAAACCAGAGAACACCTTGCTATGTACACCATTGAACCTGTTGGCTTTATTGAGTCTCCTTATAAAGAGAAGTTCGCTGTGCCAAGACAGCCTAGGTTAGTACCCACTTCTACCTCAAGAGTCAGGCTAGTTGAAGCAGCGAACTGCCTTGAGTCTGTTCGTGATATTGAACAATTTAGTCATGTGTGGTTGTTGTTTTTGTTCGATAAGAACCTTGAAGCAGGATGGAAACCAACCGTGAGGCCACCTCGCCTTGGCGGGAACGAACGTATTGGTGTATTCGCGTCTCGTGCCACATTCAGACCGAATGGAGTGGGTATGTCCGCGGTTGAGCTCAAAGGTGTATCTCAAGAAAAGGGACAAACTTGGTTGGACTTGGGCAGTGTTGATCTCGTTGACGGCACACCGATCATCGACATCAAACCTTATATCCCCTACTCGGATTCAATTCCCGATGCACTAGGAGGGTTTGCCGCCGATGAACCTGAAGTGCTAGATGTGAACTTCTCGCAGCAAGCCCAAAGTAAGCTCGCAAACCACCCACAAGCACGCCATATCATTCAGGTGATCAAAGAAGTATTAGGCCAAGATCCTCGCCCTGCCTATAAGAAAGGTAAGCCTGACAATAAGGAATATGCGGTAAATTTGTTCGATCTTAACGTGAAATTCGTGGTTGAAACGCTTTTCATCAATGTAACTGACATTGAACGCTTTTGAGATCCCAAATAGGCTGATATTATATGCGGCTATATCAGATTTGCTGTGGTTACGAACGACAGCAAGTTTTCTTTTATCAATGATGAAACGGATACCATAGAATGCGTACCAGTAACTACCTTCTTTCTACTCTGAAAGAGACTCCAAACGACGCAGAAGTTATCAGCCACCAGCTGATGCTACGTGCAGGTATGATCCGTAAGCTAGCTTCAGGTTTATATACTTGGCTACCTACTGGTCTACGTGTACTGCGTAAAGTCGAAAATATCGTTCGCCAAGAGATCGATAATGCAGGTGCCGTTGAAATCTTGATGCCCGTAGTTCAACCGTTTGAGCTTTGGGAAGAGACTGGCCGTTCTGAAAAGATGGGTCCTGAGCTACTTCGTTTCACAGACCGTCATTCTCGTCCATTTGTTCTTAGCCCAACAGCAGAAGAAGTGGTAACGAGCCTAGTACGTAACGAGATCAGCTCTTACAAACAGCTACCTCTAAACCTGTACCAAATCCAGACTAAATTCCGTGATGAACGCCGCCCTCGTTTTGGCGTAATGCGTGCTCGTGAATTCTCTATGATGGATGCGTACAGCTTTGATATCGATAAAGAAGGCTTAGAAAAGTCTTACCAAGCGATGCACGATGCTTACTGTAAAGCATTTGACCGCATGGGCCTTGAGTACCGTCCAGTATTAGCAGACTCTGGCGCAATCGGTGGCAGCGGCTCTCAAGAATTCCACGTTCTTGCTGAAAGCGGCGAAGACCTAATCGCATTCTCTTCAGAATCTGATTACGCAGCGAACATCGAGAAAGCAGAAGCACTAGCTCCAACGACTGAAGCGGCAGCGCCAACTCAAGAGATGGAACTGGTTGATACGCCAAACGCAAAAACAATCGCAGAACTTGTAGAGCAACACGGTTTAGCAATCGAGAAGACAGTTAAGACTCTATTCGTTAAAGCTTCTGATGAAGTAAATGCAGACATCATCGCGCTAATCATCCGTGGTGACCACGAGCTTAACGAAGTGAAAGCAGAGAACCTTCCACAGGTTGCTACTCCACTAGAGATGGCTTCTGAAGAAGAAATCCGTGCACTTGTTGGTGCAGGTCCTGGTTCACTTGGCCCTGTTGGTCTAGAGCTACCATTCATCGTTGACCGCTCTGTTGCTGTAATGAGCGACTTCGGTGCTGGTGCAAACGTAGACGGTAAGCACTACTTCGGTATTAACTGGGGTCGTGACGTTGAGCTTGCTCAAGTTGAAGACCTACGTAACGTAGTTGAAGGCGACCTAAGCCCATGTGGTCAAGGTACCATCCAACTTAAGCGCGGTATCGAAGTTGGTCACATCTTCCAACTAGGTAATACTTACTCTAAAGCAATGAACTGTAACGTGCTTGGTCCTGATGGTAAGAGCGTAATCCTAGAAATGGGGTGTTACGGTATCGGTGTTTCACGTGTTGTTGCATCAGCTATCGAACAAAACCACGATAAGTTCGGTATCACTTGGCCAGACGCACTAGCGCCGTTCCAAGTTGCTATCGTACCAATGAACATGCACAAATCTGAGCGCGTTAAAGAAGCAGCTGAGAAGCTATACGCTGAATTAACAGCTATGGGTATCGAAGTACTATTCGATGACCGTAAAGAACGCCCAGGTGTTATGTTTAAAGATATCGAGCTAGTGGGTATCCCTCACACTATCGTTATCGGTGATCGCAGCATGGACGAAGGTAACTTCGAATACAAAAACCGTCGTACAGGTGATAAAGAAGCTATCGCAATGGACACGGTTATCGAGCACCTTAAAGCTCAACTAGCTTAGTAATCCGATTACTTACTAGATAAACATTGAAAGGCTGCCATTAGGTCAACACCTATCATTTAAGGTGTTTAGATCGCACAGTGTAGCGAGTCTTACT
>NZ_JBFSTC010000163.1:0-5146 GCF_041466605.1 Vibrio sp. 10N.247.310.17
GACAAAACTTAGGGAAAGTAATTACTGAAGAAGTCAGGTAGAGCAAGGGCTAGAGAGAGATTACAGGGCCAGTCTAGAGTGACCGACCCAGCGACTTAGGATTTTAGGTGTTGGGAGTGATGTGGGGATCAGTTCGAGGCTGTTACATATCCGTATTTTTGGGTTCATTCCTGCCAATGTTACACGACCATCTGAGCTTCTGAGACATATCTGGCGTAGAGTAATTCATAACAATACGACCTGTTTTTTTATTTAGTTTAGCTAATCCGATGTAATCTTTAATAAATAAGGTCTTTGAGTTATTAGAAATATCTGTACCATCATTAGAGCCATAACTAGAAATGACCCACCCACCAATTTCAATTGAGTAGTAGTAATCTTCTTTAATTCTCAACCAGCCATCTTTGATATCTCCCACAGCCAAATCTCTTAATTTTGGAGTAAGTGATGTTAGTTCGCAGAATAGATGCCTTTTTTCATCATATTTAACGGTGTCGGCGGCATTTCCACTCGATGAAATCACCATCAAAATCAAAAGAATTTTTTTCATTAACCTTCCTGCATTGATTTTCTTGAAATCAGGTTTATATAATAAATTGCTTGCGCAAGTATAAGATAAATAAAATTAACATCAAATGGTAATCTCATTATAAAATCAACGCAGTTCTAAAACTTAAAAAAGGTGAAGTTGGGATTATAAAATGCCATCAAATTTAATAATCAGGAAAATTTTCCACGTCATTTTTCTGTCAATGCTGAGTCACAAATCATTTGCTGAACCACTTAACTACAAGGAAAAAGAATCAGCCTTTATTGCGGCAGGGTATCTCTTAAATCAAAATTTTTGGCGCAATGATTGTGACGATACGAGCGTTACTTCCGCTGGAGAAATCGACATGGTACTAGATTTAAACCATGATAAAAAACCAGAAGTCCTGATAATGCAATCTAGCTCGTATTGCTATGGCAATGTAGGGTACCATTATACCCTCCTCAGCAAGTTGCCCAATATGAAATGGAAAGTCATAGCTAAAGGGGTTGGCATACCCAAATTTATTGCACATGAGGAATTTAGTTCTTGGCCTGAGATAGAGGTAGGTGGTCCCAGTTTTTGTTTCCCTATTTTGCAATGGAGCGGTAAGGACTATGTGTTTGATCGATACCAATACGATTATAAACCATGTTCTTTAAACAAATAGATCCCCCGTTCAATGGAAATCGAAATATTAGCTAAATAAAACACATATTAACTCTATGTTATCAATAATATGGAGTTAGTCATGCTAAAAATAACCAACCTTCAACAAGCCACAACCCTACCAACCACTACAACCCTGCAAGACCAAGTCAAAGCCATACTCACTGAACCATTCCACGATGAAACAGAAACCCAACAGGCGTGGGATGAACTGCAATGTGAACTCTGGTTCCTCACATCAATTAATGAGCTAAACGCTGTCGTCGTCGACGATATCGAACTGCTGAAACGAGCCCTAGCCTATACCGAATTCGAAGATGCTCTAGATTACGGAGCTTCTATATCCCTAAGCATTGTCGAGGACAGTGGTAAGGGTATCTACCTACTGATGCCTAAGACACTCCGTACTGAATTGCATCAATATTTCTCAATCTCAGATGAATAAGGGGGACTGATGCAATCACGTAAATTCAAATTTAATAAACGCCAACTTGATTCATTACCGCCGACGCCGTCGACAAGTCGAAGTAAAGAAACTGAGTATACGGATGAGCTCTGTAGCGGCCTGAAAATTATAATTAATAGACAAGGGAGACGTAGGTTCCTATTCAGATACACCTATTTCGGGAAAAAGAAATCGTTACAAATTGGTGAATACCCTGCGCTAGATATCAACACTGCTAGACAGATAGCCAATGACCACAAGCGAGAGATAGCACTGGGTAATGACCCTAAGGCAATGAGGGATGAAAAATCCAATGTACTAAGTTTTCAAGAATTTTCGGAGCTGCATTACCTACCGTATGCCCGAATGAACAAACTCACGGCTAAGAATGATATCGGTAACTTAAAGCTACATTTCTACCCTAAATGGGGCAAGAAAAGCATCACCGATATCAACCAACAAGACATTCAAAAGCTACTCGATGGAGTTTTAGAAACAAGGAAACCATCCACTGTAAATCGTCTTCGGTCGCTCATTTTACGAATGTATAGGCTCGCAAAAGAATGGGGATTCGTGGACAAGAATCCGGGACAGTACATAAGGAAGCTTAAGGAGAATAATTTAAGAAACAGATTCCTGAACCGCAAAGAGGTTTCATCTTTCATCAAGGCATGTAACGAGGAGCCCAATCGCACCCAAGGGAATGCCTTAAAATTCGCCCTGCTTACCGGGATGAGAATTGGTGAAATAACTAACTCTAAGTGGGACTGTCTTACCGTCGACGACGACGGCAATTGGAGCCTATTTCTTCCCCACACAAAATCGGGGTTATCAAGGACGGTTCTGCTCAATAATTTAGCTAAGGAGGTAATACATGACCAACGACGATTTCAGATACGTAAGAACCCCTATATCTTTGCCGGAGATGCACCCGGTAGACCTATCGCACATCCAAAGAAGGCATTCGCTCGAATCAAGAAAGCAGCAGGTATCTACGATGACTTCCGCATTCATGACCTCAGGCATAGCTTTGCAAGTATCCTGATAAATTCCGGAAATGCGACGCTCTATGATGTTCAGCATCTACTTGGGCATCAAAGCCCTCAAACTTCGACTAGGTATGCACACTTGGCTAGCTCAAGGTTGAGGGAAGTAAGTGCTAATGTGTCAGAGTTGGTACGAGAAGCTCAAGGATCTAGAAAAGTTTCATAAAAACAGATAGTAAGCACTATATACTGTTTGAACAATATGCATCTAGGTGGTAAGTTATGATTTAGCCCTTAGCTTGGTTACTTCCGAGTAGCCTATGGTTGGTGTATAGCCAACCTGACGAAATTGGTCGTGATTGTGTTGCACTAAACAGATTCACGATCGTTCGTACCTCACGGAGCGTGAATCTGTTTAGTGCAAGCCGTTTCGCTTGCTACGCAACCTCACGCCTTAGTAAGGGCATTTTTTCAGGAAACTAAAATGTGGTTCAAGCATCCTAATTTTATTTCAGCTAAACAATATCTAATCTCACAATTCAAAGATATAGAGCGAAGTAAAAAGTCAAGCGATATGAAAGAAGCTCGGAGTTCGCTTTTTGGTCGTAGTGCTTTGCCTAAGCTACTATTTATTTGTGGTGGCGACCCCAGATACTGCAAACGCCGTGGGGAGATTGAAAACTACTTGTATAAGCATGCAAAGCACTTACTTACTTTTCGTGCAGAGTACGCGTGGGAAACGATAAGTAATACACAGTCTAGTTTAAATGCTTTAGAGCTTGAAGAATGGCTGGCTGACTTATCTGACGCAGTAATCATCATTGTTGAATCGTTCGGAACAGTTGCTGAGTTAGGAGCATTTTCTTTAAGTAAACCTTTAAGAACTAAGCTGCTACCCATATTAGATCGAAAATATGCGAATGATGAATCATTTGTTAATACTGGGCCTGTAAGGTGGGTAGATCGAGATTCTGTCTATCGTCCAACGATCTATGCTGATTTCGATACAATTCTAACCGCAGTCCCTGAAGTATTAGCTAGAATCGATTCAGACCGTCCTAAATTCTATTATTCTAGGGAAGGTGATAAAACTCTTGGAAATTTCTTATTTACAAAAAAAGAAATGCTGTTTGTTATCATATTAATAATAACTAGTATTGGCCCAGTCAATGATGAGAACATTATTGACATATGTAAAAAATCTTTTGGCATAAATAAGAAATCTGACATAAATGAAATTAGGTTATTAATTTCTTTGTGTGTTGCATTAGAGATAGTAGAGCCAATTACTATCTCTGGGTGTATCTGCTATACATGTCATGATTATACCAAACTATACAACACCTCGACCACTAATCATCTTTTAAATACATCTCAAAAACTGCGTGGAGCTTGTGTCTCCAAGCTGATATATATCGAAGAGTATGTTTCAGAAATCAAGAGATTAAGAGCTAATGCTTCTTGAATTAATATCCAATATCACTATTTTAGAAGAAGACTACATTTTAAATGTTGCTCAAACATCTTCTCAGAGATACAAAAAATTTCATATACCCAAGAGAAATGGTTCTTTGCGAACTATATTTCAACCTTCTAAAGAATTGAAAGGGATACAACGCGTTATCCATGACGAAGTTCTAAAAACGCTACCTAGTCATATTGCTAGTGCAGCTTATAAAGAAGGTAGCAGTATAAAGAAACATGCTGACCAGCATAGAAAATCAAATTACTTGCTAAGATTAGATTTTAAAGATTTTTTTGAATCGATATCTGATCATGATATTAGAACGTTTGCTAATCAAAATTTGGTAGGAAAAATCAGCGGATGGACAAGTGATGATACAAACCTTTTAGTTAAATTGGCGACTTTCAAAGGAGCTCTAACTATTGGTTCTATAACATCTCCTCTTTTATCGGATGCTATCTGCTACAACTTGGACGTAGCTCTTTTCAGTTTTTCTCACGAGCTAGGTATCACTTATACAAGATATGCTGATGATCTGTACTTTTCTACGAATAATCGAGGAGTGCTAAAAACTATCTTATCTAAAGTTGAAGATGTTATTTCTAACTTAGACTATCCCAGCCAGCTAAAAATCAATCGAAGTAAAACATACCACTCATCTAAAAAAAATAAGATGATGGTCACAGGTTTAACTCTAACAAATGATTACAAAATTTCCATTGGTAGGGCAAAAAAGAGAGAGATAAGAAGCAAAATCTACAACTGGTCAAGACTGGACTTAGAACAAAAGCGTCATTTATCAGGATATTTATCATACATTAAATCTGTTGAGCCTGCTTTTATCAATACTCTATGTAGTAAGTACGGCGCCAATATCATTAGAGAAATATCAATATTTAATAGCCAGAAGAACTAAAACACATCACTAAATCCCCAGAACAACACCTAAAATCCTAAGTCGCTGGGTCGGTCACTCTAGACTGGCCCTGTAATATCTCTCTAGCCCTTGTTCTACCTGATTTCTTCAGTAATTACTTTCCCTAGTTTTCGTT
>NZ_JBFSTC010000164.1:0-5036 GCF_041466605.1 Vibrio sp. 10N.247.310.17
ACCATCTGTAGGATCGTTCAACTGATCAGGAAAATGCTTAAATGATCAGTGTTACTTTATTAAGTGGCGTTTTTTTATATCTATTGGTTATACCCAAGCATCTTGAAGTTACTTGGGTATATACTTTTCTGGAATTAGTTAGCACATTCATCACTTTCGACCATCTTAATACAGAGACCTAATTAGCGTCTATTCTTATAAGGTCTATGTTGTGAGGTCAAAGCAAGGGATGGAATATGACACTCAATGAATTACGAAATTTATATCGAGAAAATCTGTTGGTTGAAGCGATCATAGAGCCCTCAATTCAAGAGGGGTCTTGGGTTGTGGAGTTTCGCCATATGGGAGGCGGCTTTGTTTTGCTTACTGATGTTCATGGTGAAGAGTGTCATTACGCGGATTTAGACCTAGCATCTAAGTCGGCAATGGCGGTTGGCTTTCAACAAGTGCGTATTGAAAACCAGTAACTCAATTGACGTTTCAATCGGTTTTTACTTCCAAAAAGTTATAAAACATACTTTTCTATTCTTTCTTGTTATTAAAAGGAGTGGTTAATCTATCGTCACGCAATGATTAGGGATGTCGTGACCATGTCTTTAAATAAGAAAGAGTCTTCACAAAATAATAATGCACAGTCTGGGGCTAATGAGTTACCTGGGCTAGCAGCACCACTTAATGACCAACAATTGGGTCATCTTCAGCAAACTGTTTCTGAATTATCTTCTCAACAACTGGCATGGGTCAGTGGTTACCTTTGGGGTGTGAGCCAAACTCAGCCTGTGGGTGCCGCCGCGCCAATCGCTCAAGCAGCCGCTGCAGTAGCCGCAAAACCTGCGGGTAAGCTCAGCATTATCTTCGCATCCCAAACCGGTAATGCGAAAGGTGTCGCCGAATCGCTTGAGGCAGAAGCGAAAGCATTAGGGATTGCTGTCGAGCTTTTCGATGCTAGTGATTATAAAGGTAAGAACCTAGCCAAAGAGACACACGTCATTTTTGTAGCTTCAACCAATGGTGAGGGCGAAGCCCCTGATAACGCTATTGAGTTGCATGAATTCCTTCAATCGAAGAAAGCGCCAAAATTATCAAACCTACAATACGGTGTCATCGGTTTAGGTGACTCAAGCTATGAGTTCTTCTGCCAAACGGCTAAAGACTTCGATAACTTCCTCGCTAAGCTTGGTGCTAAATCGTTTGTCGACCGTCTTGATTGTGATGTTGATTACGAAGAGTCAGCAACGCAGTGGCGCGCTAAAGCATTAGAGCAAGTAAAAGAGACGCTATCGACAGGCACTGAAGCCGATGTAGTTCAGTTGCCCGTCGGTCAAGCGGCTGCCGGTCATTCGCAATACACCAAACAAAATCCATACACAGCGACACTATTAACGAGCCAAAAGATCACCGGTCGTGATTCGGGCAAAGATGTTCGTCATATCGAGATTGATCTTGATGAGTCGGGTATTACTTACCAACCGGGTGATGCGCTAGGCGTATGGTTTGAAAACAGTTCCGAACTCGCAAATCAGATTCTTTCTAAGGTTGGGCTGTCTGGTATCGAAAGTGTCGATGTCGATGGTGACAACTTGTCTGTGCATAGCGCACTTGTCAGCAAATTTGAGATTACCTCTTCAAACCCTCAGCTTGTGACTAAGTTTGCTGAGCTTTCGGGCAGCAAGAAGTTAATCAAGCTGGTGGAAGATAAAGACAAGCTTCGTGAATACGCGGGTAATACTCAAGTTGTCGATGTTTTAGCTGAGAAGAAAACTAAGCTATCGGCTGATGAATTGATTGGCCTACTACGTAAGTTAACTCCACGTCTCTACTCTATTGCGTCAAGCCAAGCAGAAGTAGATGAAGAAGTTCACTTGACGGTTGGTCTTGTTGAATACCAAAAGGGCGATGAATCTCGTCTGGGTGGCGCTTCAAGTTTCTTAGCTCAACGCCTTGAAGAAGGTGGTGAAGTGAAGGTGTTTGTAGAGAACAACAATAACTTCAAACTGCCGCAAGACGACAACACACCAATCATCATGGTTGGCCCGGGTACAGGTATCGCACCTTTCCGTAGTTTTGTTCAAGAGCGTGAAAACAATGACGCTGAAGGTAAAAGCTGGTTGTTCTTTGGTGACCGTACCTTTACTCAAGATTTCTTATATCAAGTTGAATGGCAGAGGTATCTTAAATCTGGTGCATTAACCAAGCTTGATGTTGCGTTTAGTCGTGATCAAAAAGAAAAGGTTTATGTTCAAGACCGATTAATTGAGCAGGCAGAGCAGGTTTGGCAATGGCTTCAAGAGGGCGCGTACCTCTATGTATGTGGCGATGCAACTCGAATGGCAAAAGATGTCCATGAAGCGTTAGTTACGATAGCGGAAAAACATGGCAATCAGAGCCGCGAACAAGCTGAACAATATATTAATGATTTACGTAAAGCGAAACGTTACCAAAGGGATGTGTACTAATGAGCAAGCAAGTAATAGAGCAAGAAGTGCTAGGTCAAGTACTGGGACCTTTGGCTGACAATGAACGTCTGAAGCGTGAAAGTAAAAACCTTCGCGGTACGATTGAACAAGATCTTCAAGATCGTATCACTGGTGGTTTTGCCGCAGATAACTTTCAACTGATCCGTTTCCACGGTATGTATCAACAAGATGACCGTGATATTCGTAATGAACGTACCAAGCAAAAGCTAGAACCTTTACATAACGTAATGCTTCGTGCGCGTATGCCAGGCGGCATCATCACTCCTAAGCAGTGGTTAGCGATTGATAAATTCGCAGATGAAAGCACCTCTTATGGTTCTATCCGTCTTACAACTCGTCAAACTTTCCAGTTCCATGGTGTGTTGAAGCCGAACATTAAGTTAATGCACCAAACACTAAACAGTATTGGTATTGATTCAATCGCTACTGCGGGTGACGTAAACCGAAATGTTTTGTGTACCACAAACCCGGTTGAGTCCGAGCTGCACCAAGAAGCTTATGAGTGGGCGAAAAAGATCAGTGAACACCTATTACCTAAGACACGTGCTTATGCTGAGATCTGGTTAGATGGTGAAAAGCTCGCAACAACAGATGAAGAACCTATCTTAGGTAGTAATTACTTACCGCGTAAGTTCAAGACGACGGTTGTAATTCCTCCGCAAAATGACGTAGATGTTCATGCTAACGATCTTAACTTTATCGCGATTGCTAAAGACGGAAAGCTGGTGGGCTTTAACGTATTAGTGGGCGGTGGTCTTGCAATGACGCACGGCGATACTTCTACTTATGCACGTAAAGCTGACGACTTTGGTTTTGTGCCATTAGAGAAAACGTTAGATGTAGCAGCTGCGGTGGTAACGACTCAGCGTGATTGGGGTAACCGTTCGAACCGTAAGAACGCAAAAACCAAATACACACTAGACCGTGTTGGTATTGATGTATTCAAAGCAGAAGTAGAAAAACGTGCAGGCGTTGAGTTTTCTGAAAGTCGTCCTTATGAGTTTACTGGCCGTGGCGATCGTATCGGTTGGGCGGAAGGCATTGATGGTAAGCACCACTTAGCGTTATTCATCGAAAATGGTCGTTTGCTTGATTTCCCAGGGAAAGCGCTGAAAACAGGTGTTGCTGAAATAGCGAAGATCCACAAAGGTGATTTCCGCATGACAGCGAACCAAAATCTCATTGTTGCAGGTGTACCTAAGAGCCAAAAGGCACAAATTGAAAAGCTGGCACGTCAATACGGTCTAATGGATGATGCGGTTTCAGAACAGCGCAAGAACTCAATGGCGTGTGTGGCATTCCCAACATGTCCGTTAGCAATGGCAGAAGCCGAACGTTTTCTTCCTGAGTTTGTAACGGATGTTGAAGACATTCTGAAGAAACACGGGTTACCAGAAGAAGATAATATCATCCTTCGTATCACAGGCTGTCCAAACGGCTGTGGTCGTGCAATGTTGGCTGAACTGGGTTTAGTCGGCAAGGCTCCAGGGCGTTACAACATGCACTTAGGTGGCAACAAAGCCGGAACTCGTATTCCTAAGATGTATAAAGAGAACATCACGTCAGCTCAGATTTTAGAAGAGATTGATTCGCTGGTGGGACGTTGGGCTACGGAACGAACGGGTAATGAAGGGTTCGGTGATTTTACAATCCGAGCTGGCATCATCGAAGAGGTGATCATTTCAAAGAGGGATCTGCATGCATAATTCTGTCGCTTCAAAATTGAAGTTAGCAGAGCTACTCGCATTGACTAAGACGGAGCAGATACTTCGTCTTGGACAAATTAATGCTGAGTTAGAACAGCTAACTGCATTAGAAAGAGTGAAGTGGGCTCTAGAAAACTTAGAAGGAACACATGTGGTCTCTTCTAGTTTCGGAATCCAAGCAGCATTGATGCTGCACTTAGTGACTCAAGCCAAACCCGATATTCCAGTTATTCTGACAGACACCGGGTACCTATTCCCAGAAACGTATCGCTTTATAGATGAGTTAAGTCAGAAGTTGACTTTAAACCTTCAAGTCTTTCGCGCACAACAGAGCTCTAATTGGCAAGAAGCGCAATATGGCAAACTTTGGGATCAAGGTATAGAAGGGATAGAGAAGTACAACAAACTTAATAAAGTTGAACCGATGAGAAGAGCGCTGGATGAACTAGAGGCTGGCACTTGGTTTTCAGGGTTGCGAAGAGAGCAATCTCAATCGCGCGCAAACTTGCCGATCTTATCTATCCAAAATGGTGTGTTTAAGTTCTTGCCAGTAATAGATTGGACAAATAAAGATGTTCACTATTACTTGGAAGAGCATGGCCTTAGTTACCACCCACTTCGTGAGCAGGGGTACCTTTCTGTTGGAGATACTCATACGACTAAGAAATGGGAACCCGGTATGACTGAAGAAGAAACCCGGTTCAATGGTCTAAAACGTGAATGTGGTCTCCATGAAGACGATGGAGAGCAATATGGCTCTGGGATTTAGACTCATTGCCATTTAAAAAGCTGCCTCAAGGCTAACACTGATCATTTAAGCATTTTCCTGATCAGTTGAACGATCCTACAGATG
>NZ_JBFSTC010000165.1:0-4912 GCF_041466605.1 Vibrio sp. 10N.247.310.17
TTTGGACATAAAAAGACCCCCAATAATTGGTGTCCAACTATTGGGGGTCAGTTCAGAACAGAGGCTTTTAAAATTACGTTTCAGCTAAGCGTGTTGCGTAATGCTTACAGGCCTGCGAAGTCCGCAAGGATAGCTGCTTTGTCAGTTGCTTCCCAAGGGAACTCTTCGCGACCGAAGTGGCCGTATGCAGCAGTCTGCTTGTAGATAGGTTGAAGAAGGTTCAGCATCTCTTGAAGACCGTATGGACGTAGGTCGAAGTTTTGACGAACTGCTTCAATGATGATTTCGTGCGCTACTTTCTCAGTACCAAACGTTTCAACCATGATAGATGTTGGATCTGCAACACCGATAGCGTAAGACAGTTGAATCTCACAACGGTCAGCCATACCAGCAGCAACGATGTTTTTCGCAACGTAACGAGCTGCGTAAGCTGCAGAACGGTCAACTTTTGATGGATCTTTACCAGAGAATGCACCGCCACCGTGACGAGCTGCGCCGCCGTAGGTATCAACGATGATCTTACGACCTGTTAGACCACAGTCACCCATTGGGCCACCGATTACGAAACGGCCTGTTGGGTTGATGAAGAAGTTAGTGTCTTTGTTGATCCACTCAGCAGGAAGTACTGGCTTGATGATCTCTTCCATTACCGCTTCACGTAGGTCAGGTGTTGTTACTGAATCACAGTGTTGAGTTGAAAGAACAACTGCGTCGATACCAACGATCTTACCTTGGTCGTATTGGAACGTAACTTGAGATTTCGCATCTGGGCGAAGGAAGTCAAGCTTGCCGCTCTTACGTACTTCAGCTTGCTTCTTAACAAGAAGGTGAGAGTAAGTAATTGGAGCTGGCATTAGGATTGGCGTTTCGTTAGTCGCGTAACCAAACATGATACCTTGGTCACCTGCGCCTTGATCTTTAGGATCGGCTTTATCAACACCTTGGTTGATGTCTGGAGACTGCTTACCAATTGTGTTTAGTACTGCACAAGAGTCAGCGTCAAAGCCCATATCAGAATGAACGTAACCAATTTCACGAACTGTTTCACGAGTGATTTCTTCGATATCAACCCATGCAGACGTGGTTACTTCACCGCCAACCATAACCATGCCGGTCTTTACGTAAGTCTCACAAGCAACACGTGCTTTTGGATCTTGTTCAATGATGGCATCAAGAACAGCATCTGAGATTTGGTCTGCAATTTTATCTGGATGGCCTTCTGAAACAGATTCAGAAGTGAATAGGTGCTTAGCCATGAGAGCTCCACTTTTAGTTTAGTTTTTAGTTGCAAATAGTTAAATGCAAATAATTTATGCCGTCGCAATCGAGGAAGCGCCGCCATTCAATACAGTATATTTTGTAGGTGTTTCTACATCTAGACGGCTATTTTAAATTCCAACGGTCGAATTACAAGCTCTTTTTTAGGATATGTCATAACTAAACGTTTGCGTGTTGATAGGGGGAAGCCATTGTTAAGTGGTGTAAATGATCGAAAATTGCGGAAAATGACCGTTAAAGTGCCAGTAAAACGTTTGCAGTCGCTATAGTCGTTTGAGAGAATACCCGCGCTAATAAAAATGAAAACTTTAGCATCTATCTCTTTTTTAAATCGCTTATGTATCCAGGAGCAGACATGCCTTCTCGTAAAGATCTAGCCAATGCAATCCGCGCACTTAGCATGGACGGTGTTCAACAAGCAAACTCAGGCCACCCAGGCGCACCTATGGGTATGGCTGACATCGCTGAAGTTCTTTGGCGTGGCCACTTGAACCATAACCCATCAAACCCAGAGTGGGCTGACCGTGACCGTTTTATCCTGTCTAACGGTCATGGTTCTATGCTGATTTACTCTCTGCTTCACTTAGCAGGTTACGAGCTTTCAATTGAAGACCTAAAAAACTTCCGTCAACTGCACTCTAAGACTCCAGGTCACCCAGAGTACGGTTACGCTCCTGGTATCGAGACAACGACTGGTCCTCTGGGTCAAGGCATCACCAACGCTGTTGGTATGGCGATGGCTGAAAAATCATTGGCTGCACAGTTCAACAAAGAAGGCCACGACATCGTCGATCACTTCACTTATGCGTTCATGGGTGATGGTTGTCTGATGGAAGGCATTTCTCACGAAGCATGTTCTCTAGCAGGTACGCTAGGTCTTGGTAAGCTGGTTGCTTTCTGGGATGACAACGGCATCTCTATCGATGGCGAAGTTGAAGGTTGGTTCTCTGACGATACACCTAAGCGTTTTGAAGCTTACGGCTGGCACGTAATCCCAGCCGTTGATGGTCACGATGCTGACGCTATCAATGCGGCTATCGAAGCGGCTAAAGCGGATCCTCGTCCAACACTTATCTGTACTAAAACTATCATCGGTTTTGGTTCACCAAATAAAGCGGGTACGCACGACTGTCACGGTGCTCCACTAGGTGCTGATGAAATCACAGCAACTAAAGTGGCGCTTGGTTGGGAACACGGTCCTTTCGAAATCCCGGCTGATATCGCAGCTGAGTGGAATGCGAAAGAAGCGGGCGCAGCGAAAGAAGCGGCTTGGAATGCTAAGTTTGACGCATACGCAGCAGCTCACCCAGAGCTAGCAGCAGAATTTAAACGTCGTACTAACGGCGAGCTTCCAGCTGAGTGGGAAGAGAAAGCAAACGCAATCATTGCTGATCTTCAAGCTAACCCAGCAAACATCGCATCACGTAAAGCATCTCAAAATGCTCTAGAAGCATTCGGTGCTATGCTACCTGAATTCATGGGCGGCTCTGCTGACCTTGCGCCTTCTAACCTGACTATGTGGTCTGGTTCTAAGTCGCTTGAAGCGAACGACTTCTCAGGTAACTACATCCACTACGGTGTACGTGAATTCGGTATGACTGCAATCATGAACGGTATCGCTCTGCACGGTGGTTTCGTACCATACGGCGCAACGTTCCTAATGTTCATGGAATACGCACGTAACGCAATGCGTATGGCTGCTCTGATGAAAGTTCAGAACATCCAAGTTTACACGCACGATTCGATCGGCCTAGGCGAAGATGGTCCTACTCACCAACCGGTTGAGCAGATCGCTTCTCTACGTCTAACTCCAAACATGAGCACATGGCGTCCATGTGACCAAGTTGAGTCTGCTGTTGCTTGGAAACTAGCAATCGAACGCAAAGATGGTCCTTCTGCACTTATCTTCTCTCGTCAAAACCTTGCACAGCAAGACCGTGACGCTGAGCAAGTAGCAAACATCGCTAAGGGTGGTTACATTCTGAAAGATTGTGAAGGCAAACCAGAGCTTATCCTTATCGCTACAGGTTCTGAAGTTGAGCTAGCGGTTAGCGCTGCTGCTGAACTAACAGCTGAAGGTAAAGCGGTACGCGTAGTATCTATGCCAGCAACTGACGCGTTCGACAAGCAAGACGCTGAATACCGTGAGTCTGTACTTCCATCTGACGTTACAGCACGTATCGCAGTAGAAGCTGGTATCGCTGACTTCTGGTACAAATACGTTGGCTTCGGTGGCAAGATCATCGGCATGACAACGTTCGGCGAATCTGCACCAGCAGGCGAGCTATTCAAGATGTTCGGTTTCACTACTGAAAACGTAGTAAACACTGCAAAAGAGCTTCTTGCTTAATCATTCGTTGTAACGCGAATAGAAAAAAACCGAGCCACTGGCTCGGTTTTTTATTTGGCTTTCAGAAACATGAGTTACTCGAATTCATTTCCCCAATTATCAAGTTCTCTAGTCCCACAGACCTTACATTCAACGTAACGATCCATGTTGTAGTAATGACCACCATTGATAATTGAATTAGCAAACAGCTTTATTCTTCCTAACAAAGTTTTGTCGGTATCATAGCTGCTTGTTTGGCGAACAAGAACTTCACTATGTGGCGTTTCTTTATTGCACGTTTTACAAAAATGAGTCGCTGGAAATCCAGACATAACCTTTTCCTTTGGTTGAGAAAACTAGGTTAGAAACAGCCGTAGAATTAGGTCAGACTCATTTAGATATCATTGCATAATAGTTATTACATTCGCTAGATTTATAAATTCATTTTGTCGAGGTATGTCACTTAATTGATTTAGTGAGGAAATGTTACCTACTCCTGCACTCAGTACTTGTTTAGGTATTTAGCAATAGAGTTAACTGTGCATAGAGTCATTTGTAACGAACAGCTTACATTGCGGAGTTTGAGCGCATTTCGTTATTAATATTCTTGAAAGATATAACGAAGTAAGAGAATGTTGGCGCGTTGTTTTCATATGAAAGGTCTAGCATGACAAACAAAGTAATCTTGGTGGTCGATGATAGTCAGGACATTCTTGATGCTCTTAGTGAATATCTGGAACGTTCAAGCTTTACGGTTATCACAGCTCTTGAAGGCAATGAGATGTGGAAGAAGCTTGAAACTGTCACTCCAGATCTCATTATTTTAGACATCATGCTACCCGGAGATGATGGTTTGACCTTGTGCCAGAAACTACGTCTTCAATCTCAAGTTCCCATTATTATGCTCACCGCAGTAACCGACGATGCTGATCGAATAGCAGGATTAGAAATTGGAGCTGATGACTATATTACTAAGTCATTTAACCCACGTGAGCTATTAGCCAGAATCAAAGCTTTATTGAGGCGTTCCACGTTTAGCCATAGCCAAGGTGAACGGACTCTGAAATTCATGGATTGGACTTTTGACACTCTTAAACGACAACTGAAACATGAAGATGGAGAGGTGGTATCTCTTTCTAGTGCTGACTATAACTTGCTTACGCTCATGTTGGATTCCCCCAACCAATTATTAAGCCGAGATGATATTGCTCAAGCGCTTTGGGGAAGGGATGCGGAGCCACTAGAGAGAGGTGATCTGCTCCAGTAAGACTGGACACCGCATTAAGCGACATATTGTTTTTCAAA
>NZ_JBFSTC010000166.1:0-4696 GCF_041466605.1 Vibrio sp. 10N.247.310.17
ATAGCTAAATCACTGAACCGACGTGGCCTCCCGCGCTTATTCTGTTTGCTTTGCGTCCAGCCACTTGTCGCTTCTTCATCAATCCAAAAGGTCAAAGAGCCGCGGTTAATGAGTTATTGATTGTATTTTGCTTCCAGTTGGTTGTTTTATAACGAGGTTTAGGCATAGGGCTACGAGAGAGAGTGGTGGTAGCTGCTCAGGTCGTAGATTCTTAATTTAGTTCCACTGAATTGCGAAACAAAGCTAATCTTACCACTTAACCAACTCATTTACGTTCCAATGCCTATGGAATTGGGTCTCGCTTTTGGCTGGCTAAGCAAATTATAATCATTTACCAAAACTTTAAAAAAGTATACAAAATTCAATTAGATAAACATAATTAAGATGATGTAATTTGAGGGCGAAAATGCTATTTTCGACCATTTTACGGAGACCATCGAAACTGTTCCCGTAGAAACATAAAAAATAACGGCTACATATGATTGCCGTTTTTTTGTTGCACGTTAATCTAAGTGGTAAAACCATGACAAATTGAACAGGATAAAATGGACAGAGAAAGTAATGTCAAATACTGGCTGAGAAATATCAACGAGCAGCTAACTCTAATTGACCGTCGGTGCCATATGCGGGTAGACGAGGCTCATTCCCTCCTGGTCCAACTCTCTGAAGATGGACAGGAGCTTCTACTTCATGGTGAGATAACGGATATTTCTATGAAGGATGAATTGTATATACTCCGCAGCAGTATGGTACTGAACGGACAACAGGATACGATGAAACGTTGTTGGTTAGCGACGCATCAAAATAAACTGCTTCTCATTCATGAGCTTAGCTTAGTTGATTGCGATGAAATCGACTTTGAGAACACGATGAACAACTTCATTGTGCTTATGAGTACTCTTAGAACTCAATTTAGTTCGGTATCAGAACCGATAAATGAAGTAACCATGCCTTATTCTCAACAGCTTATAAAAGGATAAATATTCATGCCTATTGGATTGAATCCAGTTCAAACGACTAATGTCACAAACACTTCAACTCATACCAAGAGTCCATATGAACTAAAGGTTCAGCCTGACAAAGCTAAACTACTGCAGGATATCGCGCCAACAGGACCTACACTGAAACAACCCACCACAGGAGAAAAAACTGCTATCACGATAAGTATGGATGAAGCAATGACAGCAATGACAGCAATGAACAAAGAACAAGCGAAGGGAGGTTTTACTCTTGATGACGGACGACAGTTCGAAATTCGAGATATGCATGTAATCAGACAGAACAAGGGGGGCTTGATAAGCCGGATGAAAGAAGGTTTCATCAAAGCATTACATGGTCAAGGAGCTTCATCCTCAGATGCTAAAAAGCTGACCGCAGCGTTACACCAAAAAGCCGATAACCCAGCAGTTCAGGAAAACTTTGTGCGCTCGTGGGATAGTGGAGGTTTTACAGATCCTACAGTAGTAAGTGGTGAAATGGGAGTGCGTGGGCACCAGTCAAAACAAGATTTTCAGTTTATTGTCCACACCGCACCAATAACTCACTTGATGGAAGGGAAGGGCGTTTTTAGTATTGATGCAGAAAGTGCGCTAACCTCCTGGGATGTAGCATGCACTAGTATCGTAAACCAGAGCAAGACTTTCACTTATGGCTCCGTTGGTGTAATTCTGAAAGTTCCGGAACAAAATGTTATTGCCGCTAGTCCAAACGATCTGATGTCGGAAACCAACATTGGTCTTCTTGATCGGACTGAAGATCTTGTCAACGTCTCAGATAAGAACGCTACAAAGACCCGCTATGAGGCAATGCCTGACTATGAACGTACAGGGTTACTAGCAAAAAAGGAATTACCGCGACATCAAAGGCATACCAACACTCCAAGTGAAGTCCTGAAGAAAACCTATGGGATGCGCAATGAAATTCTTATCTGTACGTCTGGAGGTGTAAATCTCCACGAGGGGCAGAAGGCAACCGAGAAGGTGGAAATAGCAGGGTTTTTCCTCAACGACAGCGCCCCAACAGCCTCTCACCAAGATTTAGCCGATTGGAAAGGAGAAACGTTGTTATCCAAAAATGATAAGTACGAGTTATTCAAGCAGCATGCTGAGCCCCTAGCCCAAAAACTTGGAGTGCCAATTATTTACTTAAACGGTACAGCGGATATTGCGGAAGTTTTGAAGTAGAAATAAATATAAAAACGCAAATTTTTATGTAGTCTGGTGTTGTAGGGCAAATGAGAGGCGAGCGTCTAATAGTTGATTTTCTGAACATATAATAACTAACGCAGATACCACCAACTAAGGTGGTGTCTGCAATTTAAGTTTGAAGGTCAAATCGATAGAAGTGTGTTAAAATAACTCTTTTTCTTAACTGAATTAAACAACAACGTCGCATTTATCGTAAAACAGCTTTAGTTATGGCATAAATCGTCATTATATCTATGTATGCATTGATTTTAAACAATATTAGAAGGTGATGAGAGTAAGAAGTTTTTTAAACGGCTTTATAGATGGAGTTATTCTCCTCCGGCAACGCATGTAAACAATGAGGATTACCTTTCCCCTACAAAGATAGGCGTCTAAGTAGTGCTGAATCTAAGCTTCACGGCTCAAAAAAACGGGAAGCAAAAATTTGACTATCACAAGTGTCCACTATCTGAAACAGCGTGTATTGTGTGCTACAGCTATTAGTACCGCTTTAACTCTGTGTCATTACAACGCACAAGTTGAGGATAGTTACACAAGGCTCAAAACTAGGGCCGATTTCGATTTATGGTCGTTTTTATTGAGACTGACGGATCACTTGGATTTTTCTATTCAATAAGGCTTGTACAGAATGAGGGTCTTTTTCGAAGCTTAAGATTGAGTTATAAATTTCCACATTCGCATGCATCGACAACAACTCACTTAACTCCAGTTTGGAGTTGGCTCGATTCGCCTCTCGCTCTCCAGGACTAGTCTGTACAACGGTTCGCCCCAGAAAGGTGCCTTGCGTTGCGAGGGGAGGTTGTCCTTTGTTCTCTAAGTTATTGAAATATATATCATTTATTTTTGGTTTGATGTCGTTGGACATAAGGTACCTAAACTCTTAAGTCTGAGCTCTGAAGCATAGACGGTGAAACTTCTGTTACGACATGAGCAGACAACAAGGACTCCCAAGATTCGCTCTGTGTGAGCAGTTCAGCAAGTCCACTCTCAAACAGCTCATAGTCGAGTTTTTCGGCACGAAGCAACCTGTTTAAACACAGCTTGTGCCTGTGATTATCTAGACTAAAAAATAGTTGATGTTCAGACCAGTGATAGTTGAATGACAAAAAAGAACGATAAAGATCAGAATTAACAATTTGTAGGTCAACAATCTCTACTTCTAGTTGAAGTGTTTCTATTTTAGAGTGAAAAATTAAATGCACTCTTAACTTATCGTCAAAAGCTAACCCCAGTTCGTCTTCAGTCAAATGTAATTCAGGCAAGCCTACTCGACGAGAAAACTCTATCAGAACCTCATCTACAATTTGGCGTACTGACATAAAAACAGTCCTTTCATTAAATGTTAATAGTTATTATAGGTTAAACAGGTGTTTTTTATATTATTATTGGTTGATATTTTTTATATATTACGTAAGGTTCAGTCAGATCGCAATTACCAAAATACGCAGTTCTTCGGCATTCGCGCTTCTTAAGCGTGATTCTATTCCTTTTATGGTCTCAATAAGGGCACGAATGTACTTTGTTAATCTGATGTAAACAGAACGGAGGCTCTGTAATCTTTATTCCATGCAGCTTTATTCATCTTCCTTGGTACTGATAAGTCCCTTTCGGATTTCCTAAATCAGTCCTGAACAAAACGTTGATGATGAAACTGATTCAGTGACACACTCTCAAAGGGCTAGTTGTCTTTGTTTACATACTTTGTTAATAATTCTTGATGTAGTACCAATGGAGCAAGAATTGTTGCCTCGCCTTCAAACCAAGTAGCTCTTCCTGAACCAAGCATCCCGATGTGACTAGGGAATACTGTAATCAACTTGCGTGTGAAGCAAGTTGAGAGCAGACCGCTAGCTGTAATAGTATTTCAGCTCCCTGCAGTTTATTAGGTTAATACAATTAAACGCGAAAAGTTGTAGGGTAAAAATGTGATTCTTTGTCGATAGATTTTGATTCTATATTGTTAGCTAGAGAGGTTATTTGTTCATAGTATTGGCTGAGCAATTCCAATTGTTGATATACCGTGTACCGATCGGCTTGAACGATAGGCTGATGATTCCAAAGAATGAGGTTATTACTTTTATTATCAAAGCCAACAACTGGTTTTTTCTCATCTTGGCTAAACATATTCATTTCAAGCAAAACCTGAGCATTGTTTTTGTTGAGTTCACCTAAATTACTTAACATCATCAAACGTCCACTTGGGTGTTCGGTAATGTGGCACTCTTGCTCTCCTACTTTAATGCTTGTCACATTATTCGTTTCAGTGTTTGCTGCCTCTAGACCGAGCTCTTGGCAAAGCATTTCAACTACTTTTATATATTGCTGACTCATATTGTTTACTTATTTACTGTAAAAAGGCGTGTCAGTAGACCAAAAAGTGAGTTTAATAACGGCTTTGTTGCGTAATTCAGTTTAGAGACAGAGCAGCCCCATATCGTGCGTTTCTTAGTCAATACGGCAAGTTTCAGGCATACCTAACCCAGTGAGCT
>NZ_JBFSTC010000167.1:0-4679 GCF_041466605.1 Vibrio sp. 10N.247.310.17
ACGTACGGTTCTTAGGGAGACGGCACTTGGTAACAAGTGTCGTCCACCCGACAGGCGCGTTATGCGATGAAGCAGCGGAAGTGGTTAATACGCTGTGGCCAAAACGGCAATGAGAGTCGGAAAGAAGTTGGACAGTACTCTTTCGTGATCGTTGTACTCTCCGCACTATAGTGGGCATCTAACCTGATATTGTACGCAACATACGGAACAGGGTAAGCCTGTATATCTCCCTTTGGGAAAGTAGTCTGCGAAGATTGCCGATAGGTGTGCAGGTAAAGGAGGTTAGAAAAAGCAAATGTCGCTTTGTAATGAAGTGGATACAGGTTTACATCTGGCGCGAAAGCGAGCCGACTTCTAACTGGTCTCCCGTTGCAAGATGATTTGAAGAACTTTATTCAAGGGGAAACGCAAATGGTGACTTCATCAGAAGTTAGTGCCTCTCCTAATGGCACTCAGTGGCAATCCATCGATTGGAAAGCCGTCGAGTCGCACGTGTTAAAGCTTCAAATGCGCATTGCAAAAGCAACCCGAGAGGGAAAACACAGTAAAGCAAAAGCTTTGCAGTGGGTCTTAACGCACTCCAGAGCAGCTAAATTACTGGCTGTGAAGCGAGTGTCCCAAAATAAAGGCAGTAACACTCCTGGAATAGATGGTGTCATCTGGAATACGGATGCTCGTCGAATGACCGCTGTGAATCAATTGAATCGAAAAGGCTATCGAGCTAAACCTCTCAGACGCGTCTACATCCCGAAAAAGAATGGCAAACTCAGACCTCTAGGCATTCCATGTATGATAGATAGAGCGCAACAAGCGTTGTATCTGCTTGCTTTGGAGCCAATTTCGGAAACAGTAGCAGATCCAAATAGCTACGGTTTTCGCCCTAACCGCAGTACGGCAGATGCAATTCAACAATGCTTCAAATGCCTGTGTCTTAAGCGTTCAGGTCGTTGGGTTTTAGAGGGTGACATTAAGGCTTGCTTTGACATGATCGGGCATGAATGGCTACTTGAACATGTTCAAATAGACAAAAGGATGCTGAAGCAGTGGTTAGGCTCAGGCTATATCGATAAGGGCTTGTTCTACCGAACTTCGGAAGGAACTCCGCAAGGCGGAATTATCTCCCCAACGCTTATGTTACTGACACTTGCGGGTTTAGAAAGACTCGTAAAAGAAGTGGCTAAGAAATCGGGAGAACGAGTTAACTTTATAGGTTATGCGGATGATTTTGTGATAACGGGTTCATCAAAAGATGTTCTTGTTAACGAAGTCAAACCACGACTGATTGATTTTCTAAAAGAGAGAGGGTTGGCACTCTCTGAAGAGAAAACGCACCTTACTCATATAGATGATGGCTTTGATTTTCTGGGCTTTAACCTCAGGAAGTACAAAGGAAAACTGCTCATCAAACCGAGTAAAACTAACGTTCTCTCCTTCTTGGGAAACTTGCGCGAACTCATTAAGAAGCACGCAACAATGCCAGTCAATGATCTTATCAGACTATTGAACCCTAAACTGAAGGGTTGGGCGAATTATTATCGCCACTGCGTTGCAAAACGTACTTTCGGTTATCTCGGTCATCAAATCTTCTGGCTACTGTGGCGATGGGCGGTAAGACGCCATCCTACTAAATCAAAAGACTGGGTAAGGCGCAAATACTACATGAACAGAAGTGGTGGTTGGCAATTTCATGGTTGGCAGAAAATTGCGAATATGGACTGTCACTACAACTTGGCTCAAATAGCGAAAACGCCAATTAAAAGACATGTGAAGATCCGAAGTGCGGCTACACCGTTCGATCCTCAGCACCAAGATTACTTGGCAAAGAGGAAACCGAAAAAGGAAAGCCGTCACTCTTGGTTTGATCCTGCTTTGACTGCTATCTAGGTTGCTGGGTAACGTAATACGCCTTAGCGGAGGCTTGAGCCGTATGCAGTGAAAGTTGCACGTACGGTTCTTAGGAGGGTGGCACTCGGCAACGAGTGTCGCCTATCCGACAAAAGCTTCTCAGGTTGAATTTTTACCCGTGGCACTTTCTAGCTCGAAAGTGCCCCCTTTTCCATTTTCATAAAATAGTCCACTGACTCCTTTATGTTACTTTTAGCCATGCTTGTTCTCATGTGGGCTAAAAAAGATTTCCTTTGGAGAACCCACTAGGCTTAAAAATTTAAAGCTAAGTTTTTAGGGATTTTGCACTAGACTTAGTTGAAGGGGCTGAATTGCCAACATAAATCCCAATAGCTACAATACTGACACCGAAAATATGCTCAAACTGAATATGTTGGCCTGAAAAGAACGAAATAAGTAAAGTAAACACTGGCATAATATTAAATAAAGGAGATATTTTATCAGGGCCAAGCTCGATAGCACCTTTCATCCAAAAGTAATATGCGAACAAAGTTCCAAACAAACTCATGTAGGCTATAAGTGATAGGTCTATGAGAGTTATTTGATTCAAGCTACTTCTAAAGTCAATTCGGTACATCGTTATGGCTACCATTTGAATCGCACCAATGCTTAATACCCAACGTAGCTGCTGGCTCACTGGGATATCGGATGTGAGTCGCTTTGCGAGAATTGTATATAAACAGCCACTGACTAAAGCAAAGAGCATATAAAGATCGCCAATATTGCTTTCAATAGAATGAACTTTCCCACCTGTTATCACAATAACCACACCAAAGAAACTAACGATTGCTCCTAGAGTTGCTCTCAACGAAATGGAGGTACTTAGGATGAGTCCTGACAGTATGATAGTGACAAGTGGGATATTTGCTTGAATTACGGCAGCGTTAATAGGGGAAGTAAAATTCATCGCGGAAAAAATGGATAAATTTTGGACTGTAACACCCATAGAAGCTAAGACAAAAAGTGAAAGTACACTTTTTTTTGTCAGTTTGACGTCATCTTGAGACTTTTTAAGCCCTCTTAACAGCAATAGAAGTGAAGCCGCAATTGCAAACCGTAAGGTCGCTGCAGTAAGTGCCGATATGTTGCCATTGATTTTCTGAATTACATTAAAATTGCTAGACCAAAAAAAAACCGCGACAACAACGCCGCACCAGATTGATAAGTGTTTGTACATAGAGCTTCCAGATTAAAACTAATTTGACATGGCAATGTTATATATTTCATAGTTGCTTTTTAATGGTTAATAATGAGAGGGTAAATCCCAGATATGGAAGCTCATTCTTTAGACGATCTTTTATTGTTCGTTTCTGTCGCTCGATATCAATCCCTAACTCAGGCGTCTGAAAATCTGAACATTCCGTTATCAACTATAAGTAGGAGATTAAAAAGACTTGAAGCTAGCCTTAATTGCAGATTATTTAACCGAAGTGCACACCGTTTTGTATTAACATCTGATGGAAAAAAGTACTATCAACACTGTGAGCCATTACTTACTAGCTTAAACAATGTGTCATCAAGAGTGGCTACTGAACGTCAATCCTTGAGTGGTACGATAAGAATCTCAGCACCAATTAATATGGCACAGATGTGGTTGAAAAAATGTGTCTATGAGTTTGCAGAAAAGCACCCGAAGATCTGTATCGACTTAGATGTTCAAAATGAAAAAATCGACCTTGTTTCTAAACGCATCGATGTTAGTTTTCGTCTTGGAGATCTTATTGAGCAAGATTGGGTTGCTAGGAAGTTATGGTCGATTCCATTTGGACTCTGTGCTTCAAGAAATTACATCGAACAAAATGGTATAGTTACGCACCCTAAACATCTTGCGAACCATCGCCTAATTACAGTGAGTAATGATCGTCAATGGAAACTCGTTAATCAAACTACCGATGAAGTATTTAGCAATGACCTACAGTTCCAATTCTCTTCAAATGATGTGTTACTTGTAAGAGACGCTGTCGTCCATGGTTTAGGTATTGCGTGGATTCCGACCTATTATTTTCATGAACTAAACCATGATCAACAAAACCTTTTGCCTCTATTACCCGATTGGCGGGGCTTCGGTAAAGAAGTTTTCATTATGTACAGAGATCGTGACAAGCGGCCGTCAAGAGTTGATGCATTTATTGAACATGTTTTTATCTGGAAGAGCCGTTTTAATATGTTCGCTTAAGATGGGCTTGAATTCGCGAATTGACCTTGAAGCACAGAGGATAATTCCCTAGCAGTAGTTGGTCACTTGAGTAAAATGAATGGCTCGTTTCAAGCATTATCCAGCTTATAGATTTATCTGCTCCAAAGTAAATGTTCAGGTGTTTGATATACTATTTCTAATCAGATAAATGCCAATTAGGGTAATCAATCTAAATTATTTTTGTCCAGAGGCTTCATAGAGCTGAAATTATACACGTGGCACTTTTCTCTCAAAGTGCCTGCTAGTTAAGATCTGCCCCAAGACGTGTTATGGCTGATGTTCGCAACATTTTCAGAAGCTACTTTTGGGCTCAATTTATTTCATGCCTTTAATGTAAAGTTAAGTACACAATAATTAGTGGCGTTTTAAGTAAAGGCAGCAGTAGAAGCTCGATCCGTGAGCGTACAACCAACCAATACAAAAGTGTTGCTCACTGATCGTTTTAAAACCTTACGAACGAGGTTACAGGTCAAAAAAGGCCCAAGACTAATAATTCCTCTCCTGTCAGTGAGTACACATGAGTGATCTGCTCCAGTAAGACTGGACACCGCATTAAGCGACATATTGTTTTTCAAAG
>NZ_JBFSTC010000168.1:0-4469 GCF_041466605.1 Vibrio sp. 10N.247.310.17
TATAAATACCCAGCAACTCGCTGCAAAAATCAGCTCGAAAGATCAACACGCCCTAAGCAAACAAGAAGAGGTTTCTTCAGAGTTGAAGCTATCGAATTTATTGAAAAGTAGGTATTTATAGGAAGAGAAATTAATCTTTAATGATCTATTAATAACAACATAATCACTAGCGATTTGTTGGGTTTTGCAATTTGCAATTTCAGTTTGCAAAACAAACAGGCATTTATGTCGAATACGTGTTCAGATGCGTAGTAAATACGTATATTTAAAGTTGGCACGCATAGTGCATTAGTAATAGTGACCCTTCTTAAGCCGAGGGTCACCTAGCCAACTGACGTTGTTAGTGAACCCATATTGTTCACACAAAATATATGACCAATCACCCTTTTGTGATTGGTTTTTTTTTGCCTGAATTTTGAGTTCTACTTGTTGGTATTACTTTTTATTAATTGTTATTACTACACTTATTATTAAGTGCAGTTAGCTAAAGCAAAACAAGCAGAGCACGACAATTTACTAATCATGCTCATACCATTCTTGCGCTAACACTCACCACACTTTGAGTAACAGCTTGGTTGGCGCGGGCATTCTCCACCTCGGGAGCAGATAAGCCTAGCCTCTGTCTCAATCCCACGTTCAATCCAATTTATATTTAGAATCTTGGCTATTGTCGTGAGGTCTTTCTTGATGTTACGCGGGATTACCACAGAGCCACCATTGTTAACGCATGATGCTTTAAGTTGCTCTGCAATGTCTCTTGAATTACCGCCTTGTGCATCAATTGCAGGGTTAAGGTCTATGCCAGCACACAATACGCGATTGTTACCTGCAGGATCCGTCATATTGATGGATTCACAACAGTAGATTCTTGGTTCATCACCCACATTTAAAATAGATATTTGAGCCGAACTCCCTGCGCGAGGTTCTGACAATCGACGAAACACAGCCCAATGTTGACATGGGTCGGCAACAGTTCTCATATTTCCCCAAGGCAGTGGAATCCCGTTCCCGCGGTACACCGCCTTGAGTTTCCCTGGCCCATAAGCATCAAAGTAGTGCCAGTGAGGGTAGGGCGATACTACCGTCATTCGACGCATAGCAACAGAGGGGGAAACCCCCGCTCTTTTGTGAACGTCGATTTCGTAACCAGTGCGGTCAAGCAACTGTCTAAATGGAACTTTGGGGCAAAGAAGTGCGCCAGCAAAGAAGCTAGATTCAAAGTCTCGCCATGCTTGAAGAATATCTTGAGAATTAAGTTGCGAAGAGCCTGAAACCTGGTTGTCGTCCCATGTGTTGTTGTTGCCGACCGACAACACACTCTTTAAGCCTTCTTTGCTATGCAGAATACAATGGCCAATATAGACCGATAAATCGTATTTCAGACGAGTGGGGTACTCTTTCAGGATTTCGTTTAAGAAGATTGTGCTAGGAGGTTCAAAGAACGAAGTGACTAGCTGTTTGGCATTAATTCCGAGTTCATCAACAACGTCTTTCGGTGTGCGTGTTACCCAACGGATGTTAATTTCTAGGTTTCTAGCGATGTCTATCAGATCTTCTACGCTGAGGTTAAGACGTTTTAAGCCAACTTCTTCCGCTGCGCGCTCAAGGTCAGGGAAGTGGTTCTGATTGCTTTCTTGGTGTGCTCGAATTAAGAGGTGTGCAAACTGGCGGCCTGAGATCCCCGTTTGAGATAGCATCTCTGGAATTGCAATTTGCAGGATGTCGTTGGAGAAAAGAAAGCTAGGCTCGAGTGCCATGCCACTTATCCCACCACGATTCCCTTTATCAGGAGCAATGGCTTGTTGTTCAGATTCGTCGTCAAGGAACCAGGTTGGGTTCTTCTGAAAGACCTGCGCGATTACTTCTAGCATATCGATGCTTGGGACGCGCTTTCCACGTTCAATCATTGAAAGGTAAGAAACGGAAGGTGCGTATTCTGGGTTGATTCTAATACAACGCGCAGACAGATCTTCCATCGTTAAATGGTTACGTTTTCTTAGGTTACGTATTTTCGTACCTAGGAAATGAGACTGACGAACTAAACTTTTTGACAAGGCCATATTTGTAAAATTCACATTGTAAAATTTTTGTTGTGAAATTGTAGGCAAAAAAGCGCTAGTCTACAAACTAAGCAATTCACAAAATGACAAATAAGTTAAACGTTAGTTTGGAATAATTGCTCTAGGACACATTTTTGCTATAAAAATCGGTGAATGTTCACCGGGTTGGTCAAGAGGGAAAGACTATGAATATGCTTACATTCGATAAAACAGAAATCCAAAAACAAACAAAACCATTTATCGCTGAAGCTGTCTTTGCCGTGGAGACTATCAGTGCCAAACAGCAAACTGAGAAGCAACTCAAAGCGAAGCAACTGCTAGACAGATTGTTCCCATTAGAGAACGGCTCACATCAAGATGTAACGAGCTACGTAGTTGATTACCGCCATATCATGGCTTATTTCAAAGATGGCCAACACAGCGGTCTAAAGCATCCTAAGCAGTTTGTAGCTTACATGGGTGAGAAGTGTGACCCAGACTCAATCTTGTTCCGAGATAGCAGTGGAAGCCATTTAGAAGTGATGTTTGGTTGTCATAAAGGGACGGGGTGTATTGAATTGGTCGATATCGATGATATTCAGTTAGAGTCGTGCACCACGTTTGGCCAGTCGCCAATGGAAGCGGTACAAACGAATACTGAGCGTCAAGGAATCACTACAGCAATACGTCACTGGATCAGCCTAGTTCAAGGTGATGAGAAGGGTAAACCAAAAGCATGCAGCGAAGACAAAGAGTTCCGAGCTAAGAGCGGTGAGGATTACTGTCTTAACTATTGCTACGCCCTTTAATGTCACAGCTACATCTTTGGTATTTATGAAAGATGTAGAACCAGTGTAGTGTTAAATACTCTGAATGTATTTAGCATTAAACACTGACGACTATGCATAAACGACAAAGCCCCAACCATTAACCTACTGGTTATTGATTGGGGCTTTTTGCTTTCGATGTTAATTACGAGTCTATTTTTGTGCCTAGAGCCTAGAGCCTAGAGCCTAGAGCCTAGAGCCTAGAGCCTAGAGCCTAGAAATCAGGGTTTAGTAAGTACGCCGTTAAACTGTAAATTTGTTTAGATGATTGCAGACTACAGCGGCATCACTCTATTTCGACCAAGTGACTTCGCTTCGTAAAGTAGCTTATCAGCGCGTTCGATCAGTGATTGTGCCGATTCACCGGGTTCAAGCTCAGCAACACCAAACGATGCGGTGATGCTACCTACCTGTTGCCCGCTACGACGATCTTTAATCGATAGCTTTTCTAGAGAGCGGCGGTTGGTGTCTGCAAGCTGACGTGTAATGCGTAATGATTTGTTTGGCACGATTATCGCGAACTCTTCACCACCAAATCGGTAAGCAGAAATCCCTTCACGGCACATTTGTTTTAATTTGCGCGCAATGCCTTTAAGAACCATGTCGCCAAATAGGTGGCCATAAGTGTCGTTGAAGTTTTTAAAATGATCGATATCGAGAAGAATTAAACACAGAGGTTGTTTCGCTTCACACAAGGTTTCTATATCACGGTCGAAAGAGCGACGGTTATAGAGTGTCGTTGTGCTGTCAAAGAGTGCATCTTTCTGCACTTCGACTAGCTGAGACTTTAGCTTAGTGATTTCTGATGTCGCAGAATTCAACTGAGAATTTAAAAATTGAGTAGAGTGACGAATATGACGAGATTCAGAAACTAACTGACGAACTAAAGACATGACTTCATCGATCGATAAACTTTCATTGTCAACGCGGGCCAAATCCTCGAAGCTTTTATCAATCATCTCAGAAAAAGCAGAGGTATCGGTCAGTGTGTCATTCATCGAATTCGAAACTTCCGAGACCAACAATTCTAAATTGGCGCGGAGGTCATTGATATTCGTTTCAGACTTGCTAGCAACATAATTATTGTAAAGCTGCTCACCAACGGCTGGAGGACAAATGCCATAGTATTCCAAGATACCATCCATGTCTTTTGTCAGCTGTGGGATAGCATTGTCAACATAGGTGTACCAAAGTGCGTAATTTGCAGGTGTAGTAGACACCCGGTTCTTCATCATAAGAGGCACCGCTTTTTTTAGATTTGCGGTGGATTTTTGAAATTCGTCTTTTTTCATGATTTTTACTGCAGATACCAAACTAACTAAGCCACTGCGACCAAGATTAGCGGATTTTACCGATCTTTGCTTTAAAAATTATATAATTAATGGATGAGGATTGGGCAAACAACTCATTTTCATTATGGAAATCGATTGCATATTTATATCGAACAATAAGTAGGGTGTTATTTAACCAAAGAGGAGAGGTCCGGTTTGGGGGGGGGGGGGGGGGGGGGGTGGGGGGGGGGGGTGGGGGGGTGCGCGGGCAATAAGGGGTTGGCCAAGATTGTTAAAACCCTGTGCGAAAAATGGGTAACCGGGGGCTGTGT